>DASSJA010000305.1:0-4488 GCA_035691445.1 Burkholderiales bacterium
CACCCGCACCTCTTTTTTATGAGCTCTTGGCCGACACCTCCAGGTGGTCAAATGGCGATTCCTTGAGAGCCCATCGATCCGGCGCGCATGCGACTCCGAGCCCTTCATGTGTGGCTGGACCGGAAATGCCGCTGCCAGCCAACGTGTCATAAACTGAGGACGGCCGTGTCACTCCGCGAGATCCTGGACCATTCCTCAGCCCAGGGGCTCACGTGGATCGGCGCTGGCTCCGGCCTTGCACCCCACTCCGCATTTGACGAGGGGCTAGTGGATCGGGCAGACTTCGTTGAATTCTTGCCTGCAGAAGCCCCGAGGAGGAACGATGTCCTCGAATCCTGGCGCGCCGCAGCCTCGGCCCAGTGCCGGCATGAGCCTGCAGCGGGTGCTCGTACAACCTCGTCAGATCAAGGAATCAGTACCTGGCATTACCGAGGACAGGCTGAAGCAGGCAGACGAAGTCGCTGGCACGTTTAGCTTTCGGCTGCCGGAGTTCTACGCCCAACAGGTCCTCAACGGGAGCGATGACGACCCACTCCTCGACATCGTCCTCCCCTCGGCTGGAGAGCTCCTCGATGGCGAGGAGCAGTGGGATGCCACCCCCTCCCCTTATCGCGCAAGCCAAAGCCCCTTTTGGGTGCAGAAATACGAGTACCAGGGGCTGATCCGCACGACCACGTTCTGCTCGGGCTTGTGCCGTTTCTGCTACTTGAAGCGCAAGAATGAAGTCGTCACGATGATGCGGCCGGAGGATGCTTCGGTTCTCTTCGACGACATCGAGACGAACGGCGGTTCCTTGCGAGAGGTCATCCTGAGCGGGGGCGACCCGCTCTGCGCCTCGGCGGCGACCTTGCAGATCATCGGTGCTCGTCTACAGCGCATGCGCGCGCAGCGTGGGGATGGGACGCCCTACACCGTGATCCATACCCGCGAGCCTGTCTGGAACCCGGTGCGCCTGCTGCAGCGCAGGGACATATGGCAAGGGCTCGACGTGCTCCAGCCTAAGGCGGTCATGATCAACGTGCTGCACCCAAGAGAGGTGACGCCGGAGTTCCTGGAGGTGTGTGCCCGCCTAGGCGAGGCAGGCGCTCCGGCCTCCCGCCCGGCACTCCTCTGTCAACATCCCGTCTTCCGCGGTGTCAACGACTCTGCTGCGGTGCTCACCGAGCTCTACGAGCGGCTCCTTGCCGCCTCACCGCCGATCCTCCCCTATTACTTCGTCCATCCGTTCTACAACGGCACCTTACCCCAACATCAACTCAGCCTTGAGGCAAGCCAGAGCATACTCCGTGAGCTCGGGCGCGGACCGGGCTGGTTCGCTCCACGAATGGTTGTACCCACGCCGTGGGGTAAGTGCGTTGTCGGACCTCATCAGGACCTCAAGCGACTCGACGATGGCGCCTACGAGCTCGTAACCAAGGACGGCAAGAGGGTTCGCTATGACTCGATACCATCGCGCATGCGACTCCTCGATTGAGCTCAACGTCGCGACCGTCTGGGACGAGGAGCAAATTGCTCGCTGGGCTGCCTGGTCCCATCCGACCTGCGCCGTCCGCTCGGTCTTCGGCTCCATGCAGCAACAGCTCTCCGGGCACGGGAGATCCCCGGGCGACGTTCCCTTCGTCGAGCCGAGCAAGGTAGTCGAGCATGCTCGGTCGGCACAGGCGCTCGGCTTAGAGTTCCTCTACCTTCTCAACGGCCGCTGCGAGCACCTCGACCTCGCGGTCCCCGCGGTCCGCCAAGCCCTGCGCGAGCAGATCCGATGGGTCGCGGCGGAGGTGCAAGCGGATGTCGTAGTGGTCGCTGACCTGCGAGTTGCCCGGCTGGTTCGAGCGGAATACCCCGCGGATCGCCTACGCCTGCGGGTCTCGACCGTAGCTGGCGTGAAGACGCTGCATGACTTGAAGCCCTGGCTCCCCCTTGGAATCGAGGGGGTCGTTCTGCATCACGACGTGGGGCGCGATCTCGATCACCTAGAGGCGTTCGCGAGCTATCTGCGTAGGCACCACCCAGGTGTCGAGATCGAGTTGCTCCTGAATGAGAGCTGCATACCTGCCTGCTCGACTCGCGATGCCCACTACGCTCGCCTGGCTCGCGAAACAACCACCTACATCGAAGGCTTCCAACAGAGCTGCAACATCCCCAGGTTTCGGGACCCTTCCCTCCTCCTCGCGGCGCGCTGGATCCGCCCAGAGGACATGCAGCGCTACCGCCAGATCGGAGTCCGACGCTTCAAGATCGCGGGAAGAGAGATGAGCGGGGCATGGCTCGACCGCACCGTGACGGCCTATCTGCAGCAGAGACACCAGGGGAATCTGATCGAGCTCTTCACCATGACGCCGCCTGGCCTGAACGCCGCTGCCAGCGACATCGTATCCGTCGACAATCAAGCCTTGGATGGCTTCCTCGATCAGTTGACGGCATGGGAAGGGAGTCGCGGCGACTTCTATCGCCGGCTCACACGGAGCCTGTGGGAGAACGGTACGCTGAGACTCGATGATCCAGGGGCGGAGTACAGTGTGCGGGGAAACGCCCTTCACTGCGTGACGCCCGGCCATCACTTCCGCACCTTGGCCGGTCTCCAGGTTTTCAGCGACCCCGCGTTTCACGGTCGTCTCGTTCAAATCGGTAGACAATAGGTAGCAGCGGCCATCGCCGCCGCCTCACACCGCGGGAGACAAGACAATGGCGAAGCGGATCGTCGTAACTGTCGTCGTGTGCTTGGCGGTTGTCATCGTCGGATTCCTCGTGTTCCGGGCAGGGCACGGGCCTTCCAGCAAGGGGGCGCCGGCTACCGGATCGCAGGTCATCAAGATCGGCGTCGTTCTGCCGCTCTCCGGCAGCATGGCCGAGTACGGCAACAATGGCCGTGACGGCCTGTTGCTGGCAAAGGAGGATCTCGCTCGCGAGGGGGTCGATGCCGATCTGCTCATTCAGGACTCGAAGGACGTTCCAGAGGGAACTGTCACCAGCGTGAAACGACTCATCGATGTCGATGGGGTCAAATACATCATTGGTGGATTGACGAGCGCCGGCGTGCTGGCGGCGGCTCCTTACGCCCAGCAGAAGGGGGTTCTCTTCTTTACCCCGGCAGCTTCAGCGCCTGGTATCCCGGAGATCGGTGACCTGGTCTTCAGAAATTGGCAATCGGATACTGCTCTCGCCACGATGTTCGGAAAAGCAGCCTTCGAGAAGCTGAAGCTCAGGAATGTAGCGATTCTCTCGGTCAGCAACGACTACGGGAACACCAACTCAGCGACCTTTGCCTCCAGCTTCAAGGCCGCAGGAGGCCAAGTGGCCTTGCAGCGCTCTTTCCCACAGGGGACCACCGACTTCCGCGACTTGGTGACAAAAGTGCGGGCGCTGAGCGGCATCGATTCGCTTCTGATCATCGCCTACCCCGACGAGTATCGCGCGGCCTTCGGAGAGATCAAGGCACAGAGCTTAAAGGGTGCTCAGTTGCTGACCTCGGACACGCTCTACTCTCCCCAGATGTTGGCCGACCTCGGGTCGGCCGCCGAGGGGACCGTTTGCGCCGTCGCCGCAAAGCCAGGCGAGGACTATGAGCCGCGCAAGAAGTTCATCGCGGCCTATAAGGCGCGCTTCGGCAAGGACGTCGGCCTGGTCAGCGACACAGCGTATGATGCCTTGCGGCTAGTGGTCAGCGGGATTCGCGCCACCGACGGGGCTCCCAAGAGTGTTTCACGGTGGCTCCTCGCGCAACGGGATTATCCTGGAGTTGCGGGCAAGACGACGTTCACCCCGACGGGCGACTTCCAGGGTGGAATGACGCTCTACCGCGTGCAGGGCGGGAAATTCGTCGAGATCGGTTCCTAGTAGCTATAGCTTCTGAAGGTCGGATCGCCTGCGTGCCTCTTCTGGAGGTTCGTGTAGGTGTTGTGTGGCCTGCTACAACTGCGCTGATTGAGTGAGATATGTAAGTGCTATTCCAGCATGCATACAATGCCATTCTCCTCTGGGGGCAATACTCTCTGCTTGCTCTGGCCTTTTACTTCTCCTCGGTCGGCTGCAGGCATTTCAACTTCGTCGCTGGTGTCGCCTTTCTGATTGCCCCCTATGTAACTCTGGAGCTCGTTCGGCTTTCGGTGCCCTGGGAGATCGCCATCTTTACAGGTCTCGTAGCGGCCGGTTTCTTCGGGCTGCTGTATCGAGAGAGCACGACCTGGATGTACCGGCGCGGCGCGCGCCCTGGGCAGTTGCTGCTCGTATCTCTCGCCACCCTTGGCATCGGCGAAAATGGGCTGGCGCTCGTTTTCGGCAGTGTCAGCAGGCGACTTGAGCTCGCACAGGGCACGTTTCTCACCCTCGGGCCCGTAGCGGTGACCGGCGCCCAACTCGTCCACATCTCGGTCGCGCTTGCGGTCGCCCTGGGCCTCTTGATTCTCTGGAGGATCTCCCTGATCGGTAAGGCGCTCCGAGCCCTTCTCGAATCCCGGCTCGGGCTACTCCTCCGCGGGTACAGCGTCCCCT
>DASSJA010000306.1:0-8403 GCA_035691445.1 Burkholderiales bacterium
AGCCAAGCGGGCGGCCGAGGCGGCGAATCTCGCGAAGTCGGAGTTTCTGGCCAACATGAGCCACGAGATCCGCACGCCGATGAATGCGGTCATCGGCATGACCGGGCTTGCCCTGGAGACGACCCTTACCGCGGAGCAACGCGAATATCTCGGGCTTGTCAAGGCTTCCGGCGAATCGCTATTGAGGATCATCAACGACATTCTGGATTTTTCCAAGATAGAGGCTGGGCGCCTGGAGGTGGAGACCATCCCGTTTTCCCTTCGCGAAAACCTGGGCGACACCATGAAGACGCTCGCCCTCGAGGCCCACAGGAAGGGATTGGAGCTCGCCTACGAGATCGCGCCGGACATCCCCGACGCCCTGCTTGGCGACCCGGTGAGGCTGCGTCAGGTGATCGTCAACCTGGTCGGCAACGCCATCAAGTTCAGCGAGCGCGGCGAAGTGATCCTGGGCGTCAGCCGCAGGCCGGGCGCGGGCCATGTCGTGGGCTCCCATTTCACGGTGCGCGACACGGGCGTCGGCATCGAGAAGGACAAACAGAAGGCGATCTTCGCTCCGTTCCTGCAGGCCGACACCTCGACCACGCGCATCTACGGGGGCACCGGACTGGGATTGACGATCTCCGCGCACCTCGTCGCGATGATGAACGGAAAGATATGGGTCGAGAGCGAGCCCGGCCAAGGGAGCATTTTCCATTTCACGGCGGATTTCGGTCTACAAGCCGGGACGAAGTCTGCAACGTTCGACTTCCAGGGACTGCGTGCCCTGGTCGTGGAAGGCCACGCGGTCACGCGGCGTGTCCTCGCGAACATGTTGGGCCTGTGGAACATCGAGGTCAGCGAGGCTGGAAGCTGGGATGCGGCCGCCGACCTGCTCCGCCAGGCGTCGCGGGCAGGATCGCCGTTCCGCCTGGTGCTTCTGGACGACGGATTGCCCTGCGCGAGCGGCGCCGAGGTCGCCGCGAAGCTCGGACGGCGCGGGCGCTCCGGAGTCGAGCTGGTGCTGAAGCTCGGATCGGCACTGCGGCGTGAAACGAGAGACGACCATGACGACGCCGGAATCTTTACCTGCCTGACGAAGCCGATCAAGCACTCCGAGCTGCTGGAAGCGGTCCGCACCGCGTTCGGGATGCCGGATCGGAGCGGCGTTCCTCCTGCGTCGACGGGATCCCAGCCGGCGGAGAGCATCGCGCGGCGGCCGCCGCACGTCCTCGTTGTCGAGGACAACCCGGTGAATCGCAGGCTCGTCCGACACGTCCTGGAGAAAGCCGGTTGCAAGGTCACCGCCTCCGACAACGGATTTGCGGCGCTGGCGGCGCTCGAGCACGGGCATTTCGATCTCATTCTCATGGACGTCCAGATGCCGGGCATGGACGGGATCGAGACCACGGCGAAGATTCGCGAGCGGGAGAGGAGCACCGGAGGTCGTATCCCCATAGTCGCAGTGACGGCTCACGCGATGGTCGGCGATCGCGAGCGCTGCCTGAAGGCCGGAATGGACGGTTATGTGATCAAGCCTATCCAACCGGCGACGCTGCTCGAGGCGATCGAGCGGTATGGTCTGGATTCCGGGCGGACCCGGGAGCCGGCGCAGCCCGCAAGCGTGGTTCTCGATCGGAGCGCACTCATGGAACGCGTCGAGGGCGACGCGCGCCTGCTCGCGGAAATCGCCGAAACGTTCTCGGAGCATTGCGGAAAGCTGATGGCGAGCGCGCGTGATGCGATGGAAAGCGGAAACGCGGAAAAATTCGCCTACGACGTCCATACCCTGCACGGCATGTTCCGCAATCTCTCGGCTCGCGCGGCCGAAGCAGATGCGCGTCGGCTGGAGGAGCTGGATCTCGCGAGAGACTTCGAAAAGGTCAGGGCCGTCTATGCATCGCTCGAGCGGCAGGCGCAAGCCTTCGAGGCGGAGCTGTGCGCTCTGGCGGATGAAACCATCGCTGCGTCCGGGGTAACATAGGGCTCATGGACCTTCGTTCTGCAGGCAAAAAAAACCCCGGCTGTCGCCGGGGCCGCCTGAACGCGCAACGGGAGGGTGGTGCGCGTGGATTCAGGGCTGCGCTGATGATAGTGAATTACGCCGCCGGACGCTATAGCGCGATCGTGAATTTGTTGTCATTGAACGACGACCCAGGATCGCGCCCGTGCTACGATCCGGATGATTCCGGTCGGGGAAACAGGATCGACTTCTCGGATTTCCCTACAAGCGTATGCGGGTTTTCCCTGACGCCCAATCCGTGTCGAACGAAAATGCGCGCATCGGAGCGGTCGGTTGATCCGTTCAGTCCATTTGTCGTGCAGAGTATTCTTAATTGACCCGCGTTCAGAATCCACATTTTTCGATGACCAGGATCGACGAGGCCAGCACGGATTTCAACGGACGCAAAACACGAGCGGAGGCGCGGTTCCTGTAGATATGCTGTACAAGATCACGATCGAGCCGGAGTACCTGAAGGCGGAATTGTTCAACCGCGAAACGATGGAGGAAACGCGCACGTTCCTGCAGATCGTCGCGGGCTCTGCCGTGAAGCACGGACGATCGCGCGTGCTCATGTCGGTTCATTCTTCGAACCCGGTGTTCACGGTCGAGAGATCGGGGTTTCTAGCGTACTTCAAGAAGCTCACCGAGAGCCCGGAGCACAAGATCGCGTTGCTTGGGGATTCGGAGGAACTGGGCATCTCGCACCAGTACGTCGAGCTGATCGGACGTCAGCATGGCGTCAACGTTCAGGCTTTCCGGGACGAGGCCGCGGCGATCCAATGGATTCAGGCCAAGTCCGTGAATTCGGGACAAGACGGTGGCGCGCGGCTGAGGAGGGTCCGCCCGCCGGCGTAGCGAACGTTGTGCGCGTCGCCGTGCGCGATACCGAGACGCCGCGACGCAGTAAGCCAAATATTCACGATGCGCGCGCGTCCATTCGGCGCGCTTTTCATTTCATCGCCTATACTTATGCCGGGTGCATAAGGGGGGATGGCTCGAGCCCAATCCGGTACAAAAGCCTGAGCAGAGGCGATCGTGGCTACAGTCCTTGTTGTCGAAGATCGTCCCATCAATCGCCGCTTTCTGACGACGCTGCTCCAGGAGCGCGGCCATCGGGTGATCGAGGCATCGGACGGTGAGGAGGGACTGAGGATCGCCTCGGTCGAACGTCCGGATCTGGTCATCGTCGAAATCGTCACGCCGAACATGGACGCGTGCGAGTTCGTCACGAAACTGGAAGCGCAAGCGGCGGGCGTTCGGCCGCCGGTGATCTGTCGAGCCGCCGCCTGCGTCGAGGCCGAAGGCCGGGCCCTGGCGGAGTCCCTCGGAGCTTTTTTCCTCGTCAGGCCCGCCAGCCCGGAGATGCTGCTCGCCGTCGCCAGCGCGGCCCTGTCGGGGCCGAGGGCCGAGCCGCCCGAGGCGTCGTCGCCGCCCGCCGCGGATTACCTGCGTCCCATCGCCGCCAAGCTCCAGAGCCAGGCGGAGAATCTCGAGAGGCTCAACGCCCAACTGGACCGCCGGATATCCGAGCGCGACGCGCGGCTGGAGATAGCGAGATCCGCGCTGGATCAGGAGATCAAGAAGCGCCTTTGGGCGGAGCAGGAACTGACGCAGGCCAACGTGCGGCTGCAGGACCAGGTCGTGCATGACGGATTGACAGGCCTGCACAACCGGCGCTACCTGGAGGAGTCCCTCGGCCGGGAAGAGAGCCGGGCGCGGCGCAGCGGCCGCTCGCTCGGCGTGATGATGATCGACATCGACGACTTCAAGCGCTTCAACGATACTCTCGGTCACGCCGCGGGCGACGCCGTGCTGCGCGCGATGGGCCGGTACCTGCTGACGGCGGCGCGCGGCGAAGACCTCGTCTGCCGTTACGGCGGCGAGGAGTTTGTCCTGGTCATGTCCCAGGCTTCGCGCAATACGGTCTTGCACCGCGCCGAAAAGCTCAGACAGGACGTCCAGGCGCTCGGCATTGCGTACGAGGGGCGGGTGGTCGGCCCGATCACCGTATCGATAGGCATAGGAATATTTCCCGATCACGGGGACTGCGTCGAGGCGGTGCTGCGTGTTGCCGATGCAGCCATGTATCAGGCGAAGCAGGCAGGACGCAATCGGGTGCTCGTGGGCGAGCACAAGGTCAAGGCCTGACCGCACCGGTCAGGCGGCCGACGCTCGCGCTACCTCCTTCGCCTATAATTGACGCCCCTCCGCGAGGTCCAGGTGCGAGGGCGGTCCCGGGCGCGTCGCTGCGGGTATCATTGAGTCCGTTTTCCCTGCGGAATCGAATTGTGAAAGTCGGCCTCGACTTTCCCGAGCGCTACTACCCGAGATCGTTCCTGGGCCTGCTGCTGCTCGCCTTTGCGCTTGTCGCGGCTCCGCTCATCGTCGCCTTCTACAATGCCGCCGTGTACGTCGAGCAGCTGGCCGGTCAGAGCCAGACCGCGGTATCGCAGGCGGCGCAGGCATCCCGGGGCAGCCGTCTCCTGGTCGAGCAAACGACGGCTCTCGAGCGGGTCGTGCGCCAGTATCTCATCCTCGACGACGAGGAGCTCCTCAACGACTATAACCGCCTCAGAGCCAACTTCAAGGCCAATACGAGCGAGCTGTCCCTGCAGCCGCTCGACGAGGTCCAGCTGCGCGAGCTCAACAATACGATCGACATGGAGCAGGAGCTCTACGACAAGCTGATCCAGAAGCCCGCCCGGTACGACAAGACGGCCCTGATCGGGGGCTACATGGTGCTCTCGGATCTGTCGAGGAATGTCCTCGACACGAGCAATGCCCTGATCGACCGCGAGGTGGAATCCATGCGGCGAACGGGCGAGCGCGCCCAGCGCATACTATGGCTGCAGCTCGCCGCAACGATCCCGCTGGGCGCCCTCCTCGCGGTCGGGGTCACACTGCTCATCGCCAGGCCCATCCGCCAGCTCGATCAGGCGATCCGGCGCCTCGGCGCGGGCGACTTCGAAGGCGAGATCCAGGTCGGCGGGCCGGCCGACCTGAAATATCTCGGCAGCCGGCTCGATTGGATGCGTCAGCGGCTGATCGAGGTCGAGCAGCAGAAGCGCCTTTTCCTGCGCCACGTCTCGCACGAGCTGAAGACTCCGCTGACGGCGCTGCGCGAGGGATCCGAGCTCCTCGTCGAAGGCACGGCGGGGCAGCTGTCGCCGGCACAGCGCGAGATCGTGGAAATCCTCAGGCAAAAGAGCTCGCAGCTGCAGCGCCTGATCGAGGATCTGCTCAACTATCATCGCGTGCAGGAGAGCGTCGGGCGCCTGGACCTGCAGGCGGTGCGATTCGACCGGGTCGTCGAGCAGGTGCTCGAGGACCACCGCCTCGCGGTCCAGGCTCGCGGGATCCGTCCCGATCTGCACCTCGACCCCGTCGACATCCAGGCGGACGAGGAGAAGCTGCGCGCCGTCGTGGCGAACCTGGTGTCGAACGCAATCAAATATTCGCCGGACGAGGGTATGATCTCCTTGGCTCTCCGCCAGCAGGGAGGCGACGTGGTATTCGACGTCGGAGACGCGGGCCCGGGAATTCCTCCCGAGGACCGCTACCGCGTATTCGATTGGTTCTACCAGGGGCAAGATGTCCACCGCGGGCGTCTGCGCGGCAGCGGTCTGGGCCTCGCCATCGCGCGGGAATTCGTCCTCGCGCACGGCGGAAGCATCGAAGTCCTGGAGGACGCGGGTCCGGGCGCGCATTTCCGCGTGACTCTCGCGTCCGGGAGGTCCGCCGCACTATGATCCGCCTGTCCGCCGCGCTCGCGTGCGTTCTGGCGCTTGCCGCCTGCGCCGATCTGCTGCAGGGGCTGGGCCTCACGCCGGGGGACACTTCCGCCCGCGACAGCCGCGAGTCGCGCGAAGTCATCGAGCTCATCGGCTACGCCCAAAAAGTGGCGGCGCTCCGCGCCGAGGAGCAGCAACGCGAATTGAACGCTTCGAGCCAGATGTTCTCAAAGAGACGGGGCCCATACGCGCGAGTGAGGTACGCCCTGCTGCTGGCGCTGCCCGGAACGGCGTTCAACGACGACGCCAAAGCCGCAGAGCTGCTGGAATCCCCCGCGACGGCGGCCTCCGGATCGACGCCCGGCCCGATGCAGCAGTTTGCGGCATTGCTCCACGCCCAGGTCGGCGAACGCCTGCGCGAGCAGCGCCGCACGGCACAACTCAAGGAGCAGCTCGATGCCATGAAGGAAGTCGAGCGCAATATCATCGAACGAGAGCAAGTGCGGCCGCGATGAGCACGATTCTCCTTGTCGACGACGATCCGGACATTTTGAAGCTCATTTCCCTGCGTCTCAGCGCCGCGGGGCACGGGGTCAAGCAGGCGGAAAGCGGCGAGAAGGCGCTCGCCCTGCTCGCGGCGTCCCGGCCGGACCTCGTCATCACCGACCTCAAAATGGGCGGGATGGACGGCCTGGTGCTGTTCGACGAAATCCGCAAGCAGACACCGACGCTTCCCGTCATCATCCTGACCGCGCATGGGACGATACCCGACGCGGTCGCCGCCACGCGGCGCGGGGTTTTCGCATTCCAGTCGAAGCCTTTCGACGGCAAGCACCTGCTCGATCAGGTGGAGCAGGCCTTGCAGCTTTCCGGCGCCGGCCAGGGCGGGGGCGACGAGGAGTGGCGTCGCGACTTCGTGACGCACAGCGCGAAGATGGAAAACGTGCTCCATCAGGCGAGGCTGGTCGCCCAGTCGGAGGCGAGCGTGTTCCTGCAGGGCGCGAGCGGCACGGGCAAAGAGCTGCTGGCGCGGGCGATACACAGGGCGAGCCGCCGATCGCAGGGGCCTTTCGTCGCCGTCAACTGCGCCGCCATCCCCGAGAACCTGCTCGAGTCGGAGCTGTTCGGCCACCGCAAGGGCTCTTTCACGGGCGCGAACTACGATCACAAGGGCCTCATCCCCACCGCGGACCAGGGGACGCTGTTCCTGGACGAAATCGGCGACATGCCGGTCGCCTTGCAGGCGAAGCTTCTGCGGGTCCTGCAGGACCGCGAGGTGCGGGCGGTGGGCGCAACCCAGGGCACGCCCGTGGACGTGCGGATCATCTCCGCCACGCACCGCGACCTCGACGCGCAGATGAAGGAGGGCCGCTTCCGCGAGGATCTCTACTACCGCCTGAACGTCGTTTCGCTCGCCCTTCCGCCTCTTTCGGAGCGGCGCGAGGACATCGTTCCCCTGGCGACGCATTACCTCAAGGTCACGGCGGCCCGCTACGGGAAGGACGTCCAGGCGTTCGCGCCGGAAGCGCTGCAGCTGCTGGTGGCCGCACCCTGGCCGGGAAACGTGCGGCAGGTCGTGAACGTGATCGAGCAGGTCGTCGCGCTGTGCTCCTCGGGGGTCGTCCCCGCGTCCCTCGTCCAGCAGGCGCTGAAGGAAGAGCCCGCGCAACTCGCCTCGCTCGAGCAGGCGCGGGGCGCTTTCGAGCGCGAGTACTTGATCCGCATATTGCGCATAACGGGGGGCAGCGTCACGCAGGCGGCGAAGCTGGCGCAACGCAATCGCACCGAGTTCTACAAGCTGCTCGAGCGCCACAAGCTCGAGCCGAAGATGTTCAAGCCCGAGAAAGTCTGAGGACCTTCGGGGCGCGCCCCTTTTCGCCGTTTTGTCGCTGCCGGGCGACAGCGAAATCCCTTTCCGTTCAAGCTCGACTTTCTTCGGCGCTCCCGGAAGCGTCGCCGCGAGGCGACACGGAGTAACCCGGCTTGCGCCTGGAATTTCCGATAAGTCGTTGACTCGGCTCGAAAGGTCGTTGTTGGCACGGCCATTGCACGTGCTGGCAGACTCTACGGAAGTTAGTGGGGCAGCACCAAAACAGATGGAAGCGGTCACACACCAGTCTGGCGCGACTCAAATCAGCCCGCTCGTCGCTGCGGTGGCGGCGTCGGTGACGATTGCGAGTCTGATCGGGCTCGGCGCGGTCACCGGGGCGCTGCCGATCGCACGTTCGTCGGTGCAAAGAGATGCGCGCTCGGCGGGCGCCGACATCAGAGCCGTTCCGCCGAGCGCCTGTGGGCTGTGCGGCACGGTCGAATCGATCCGTACCTTCGAGGTGTCGGACGAAGCGGGTGCGATCGGTGCCGCGAGCGAACACGAGGTCTACCGCGTGACGGTACGCATGGACGACGGCTCCTTCCGCGCGATCTCGCTGTCGACCCCGCCCGCTTTCGCCGTCGGCGAAAAGGTGCGAGTTGTGGAAGGCAAGCTCGTGCGCGGGTGAAAACTCGGGTATAACGAGCTTTTTCCTGTCCATCGTGGAGGAAGAGATGCAACGCTTAAGCCGGATCGCCGCACGCGTTCTCATAGTCTGCATGTGTGCTCTGGGTTTGCCCGTTTCACCCGCGCATGCCGAGCTGGTCGCGACCGACCGTATCGCGTCCCCCGGGCCGGCGCAGCCCTCGACACGCGCG
>DASSJA010000307.1:0-8321 GCA_035691445.1 Burkholderiales bacterium
AGTCGACCACGAGCTGCAGGCCCGGCGCGACCGATTGGAGATGATCCTGATCCTGCGGCCCGGCGTACAGCGGGACGACGACCCGGCTATCTGCGCCAGGAGCAATCGGCCCGAGAGGGACGATCACCCCGACCGAGTAAAGGTCCTCGGGGAGCTTTCGCGTATAGAATTCCCGGGGCGTTTTCTCCGGGGGTAGCAGCGCGGCGACGAAATAGTGCTGGATCATCGCGATCCAGCCATCGTCCGAAGCCTTGGGATAGCTGATTTTCCCCTTGTCGATGTCTTCGAACGTCACCTTCTGAAGCTTGCTCTGTTCCGTATAGACCGCCGCGCCCGTGTAGGTTCTCGTCATGTACGGATCGCCGCCCGGCGGCTTGCCGTCGCGCGTGATTTGGAAATATGCGTCCGTAGCGAGTGGCTTCGAAGTGCCGTTGGCTATGTCCTCCGCAACATCGATGCGATAGCTCGCGCGGTAGAACGTCAGAATCTTGCTGACTTTGACACCCTCCGGGGTGCTCGCCGTCAACCGCACCTCCAGCTTGTCCTGTCCCTGGGCGAGATCGAACTCCCTGCCTTCGGCCTGAAACACCGTCTTGTGGTTGGGCAGGCCGGCGCCCAACAGGCCGCTTTGGGCGGCATAGCGATGCTCGGGCCCAAAGAGCACGAAGTTCTTCGTCGCTTCGTGCGTGTCCTTCTGCTTCAGCAGCTCCAGATAGACGATATCCCCGCCTTGCGTATCGATTTCGGCAAGCAGCGTATCGGTGCTCACGCGCAGGCGCTCCCGGGGTCCTGCGCTGGATGCGGCGGTCGTGGAGGCGGGAACCGTCGTACCCTTCACCCCAGGCCCCTCAGCCGCGCTACTGGGAATCGGTGTCGTCGCCTGCTGGGTGGCCGCGCGCGGCGCGGGAGGGTTGAGCTGTTTCTGCCAGGCTTCCCACAGCAGAAGCAGCGAGAAAGAGAAGACGACGAAGAGGATGAGACGCTGGGTGTCCATGGAGGCTGCGGAGGCGAGTTACGGCACCGGATCGTGGCCGCCGGGATGCCACGGGTGGCAGCGCGCAACACGCCCGAGGGAGAGCCACATGCCTCGCGCCGCTCCGTGTCGCCTAAGCGCCTCTAGGGCGTACGCGGAGCAGCTGGGATGGAAGCGACAGTGCATGCCAAGGTAAGGGCTCACGGCGTAGCGATAGCCGAGGATCAGCAAAGACAGCAGCCTGCTCAAGAGGATCCCGTCAAGCATCGCTCGACGTCCGCCAGCGCGATCTTGCCAGCGGTCAAGCGGATCAGGATGTCGCGACTTCCGAGTCGCGCCTGCTGCGCGCGAAACAGTTCCCGTAACACGCGCTTCATCCGGTTGCGGTCTACTGCTCTGGGAAAAACACGCTTCGGGACGATGAGGCCGAGCCTGGGAACACCGAAGGTATTGGCTCTGAAGAGCACGCTGAACCCCGGACGCCGCAGCGCCCGCCCCCCGGCGCCGCCGGCGAGCAACGCCGCGATGTCGGCGGTTCCGAGTCGCAACCTTCGGCCGTATCGACTGCGGACGCTCAAACGCTTAGACGGGCTCGCCCCTTGGCACGACGGGCGCGAATTACGGCTCGGCCCCCGCGTGTGCGCATCCGAACGAGAAACCCATGAGTTCGTTTTCTGCGGACGACGGAGGGGTGAAAGGTACGTTTCATCTGAGCATTCCTTAATTGCCGACAGAACTTTTCATTAGAAATGATGTTGCACGGAATTGTCAACGATCCCTAAGGCTTTGGCGACCGTTTTCGGCTGTGGATAACTCCCCTCGAAACGGGTAAAATGATCGCGCAGTTTTTCCCGACTCCGTCCTCATAAAATCCATGCAGGGTTTTTGGGCCTCGTGCCTGAGCCGCCTAGAAAAAGAGCTTCCTGCTCAGCAGTTTAATACCTGGATCCGACCCCTAAAACTGGACGCTGCTGCGGCGCCCTCAGGGGAGCTGCGGCTGCTTGCCCCCAACCGCTTCGTATTGCAATGGGTCAAGGAGCGCTTCATGCCTCGCATCGAGACAATGGGCGCGGAATTCTTTTCCTCTCCCATTCGCGTTTCGCTCTCCCTCGAGGCGTCAGGCGATACCGAGCCCGTCAAGCCCGCCTCGTCAGCGATCCGGACAACCCGGGCTCCGGTGCCCAAGGCACTGCACGCGGATCGTTCAAGTCTCATACCGGAATTCAGCTTCGATGGCTTCGTCGCCGGAAAGGCCAATCAGCTCGCCCGTGCCGCGGCGCTTCAGGTCGCCGAGCACCCCGGCACCTCGTACAACCCGCTTTTCATCTACGGGGGCGTGGGCTTGGGCAAGACCCACCTGATCCATGCGGTGGGCAACCACGTCCTGGCACAGCACCCCAGCGCGCGAGTGCGCTACCTCCATGCAGCCCAGTACATCTCGGACGTGATTCGAGCCTATCAGCAGAAGTCCTTCGACGAGTTCAAGCGCTACTATCATTCCCTGGATCTGCTCCTCATCGATGACATCCAGTTTTTTACCGGCAAGGATCGCACCCAAGAGGAATTCTTCTACGCCTTCAATGCTCTGATCGAAGCCCACAAACAACTCATCATCACCTGCGACACTTATCCCAAGGATCTCGCGGGGATCGACGAGCGCCTCAAGTCCCGTTTTTCCTGGGGTCTCACCGTGGCCGTCGAGCCCCCGGAGCAGGAGATGCGGGTTGCCATCATCCTGAAGAAAGCCGAGGCGGTCTCCCTGAAGCTTTCGGAAGAAGTGGCCTTTTTCATCGCCAAGCACATCCGCTCCAACGTGCGTGAGCTCGAGGGCGCCCTGAAGAGCGTGATTGCGTACTCCCGCTTCAACGGTCACGACATCACCCTCGACACCGTGAAGGAAGCGCTCAAGGACCTGTTGAACGCACAAAACCGCCAAATCACGGTAGATAACATCCAGAAAACGGTCGCCGAGTACTACAAGATCAAAGTCTCCGATATGCACTCGAAGAAGCGCAGCCGTAACGTCGCTCGCCCCCGTCAGCTCGCCATGGCATTGGCAAAGGATCTCACTCAGATGAGCCTGCCCGATATCGGTGAGGCCTTCGGCAACCGGGACCATACCACCGTCCTTCACGCATGCCGCACCATCGCGACACTGAGAGAAAAAAACCACGATATCAACCGCGACTACCATGTGCTCGAGCAGGTACTCAAAGGGTGACCAAGCCGGGTACAACCAGGGGAACGATTGTGGGTAAGCACCGTCGCGCAGAGACGGCCCCCCTTTATCCCTACTTCTTCACTGTCGGACAGAGGCCTTACCCACAGCTTTCTACCGGTGACGTGCCGCGCGCGCTCTCGGCGGAACCGAGTTATCCCCAACAAACAACCGAAGTCATCATCATCATCAAGGAAATAAAATGAACCTGCTTAAGACTCAACGCGAAACGCTTCTCGAGCCTCTGCAGGCAGTATCCGGGATCATCGAGCGACGTCACACGCTGCCGATTCTGTCCAACGTGCTGCTGTCACGCACCGACACGCACATGGACTTCGTGGCCACTGATATCGAGATCGAGATCACCACAAGCATTACTATCGAGGGACCCGGGGAGGCGAAGAAAATCACCGTGGGCGCGCGCAAGCTGGTGGATATCCTGCGCGCGCTCCCGGAGGGCTCGGAGGTCACGCTAGTACTGCAGGACCGGCGATTGCAGGTGAAATCGGGGAAGAGCCGCTTCAATTTACAGACCCTTGCCGCAGAGGACTTTCCCAGGCTGGTGCTTGCCGAGGCATCGTCGACGGGATTCTCAGTACCTCAAAGGCTCCTCAGATCGCTGTTGGGGCTCGTCCAGTATGCGATGGCGCAACAGGACATCCGGTACTACCTGAACGGGCTGCTCATGGTCATAGAGGAAGGGCAGCTCAAGCTGGTGGCAACCGACGGACACCGCCTGGCTTATGCCAGCCGTGAGGTCGGGGGCAAGAACCTCCCCCGGCAGGAGGTCATCCTGCCCCGCAAGACGATCATCGAGCTCTCGAAGCTCCTCGAGGACAGCGATGAACCGGTGGCGGTCGAGCTCTCCGCGGCCCAGGCCAAGTTCAAGTTCGGGAACGTCGTGCTGGTATCCAAGCTGGTCGACGGCAAGTTCCCCGACTATGGACGAGTGATACCGCAAAGCCAGCCGAAGAAGCTCAGGCTGGACCGGATTGCGCTGCTACAGGCTCTACAGCGCGCGGCGATTCTCACCAGCGACAAATTTCGCGGCGTCCGCTGGGTGCTGGCCGATGGCAGCCTCAAGATCAACTGCAGCAATACCGAGCAGGAGGAAGCGCAGGAAGAGCTCGATGTTCCCTACAAGGGTGAAACCCTGGATATCGGCTTCAACGTAGGGTACCTGGTCGATGTGCTCAACAACCTGGACGTAGCCGAGGTCGAGTGCGGACTGGGCGATGCAAATTCCAGCGCGCTTTTCACCTTGCCTGAGCGCAGCGATTTCAAGTACGTCGTCATGCCGATGCGGATCTGAGCAAAGAGAAATAATAATGGCCGAAGAGAAGAACGAGAACCCGCACGAGCACTACGACTCCGACAGCATCAAGGTGCTGAAAGGCCTCGACGCCGTCCGCAAGCGTCCGGGAATGTACATCGGCGACACCTCGGACGGTACCGGGCTGCACCACATGGTTTTCGAGGTGGTGGACAACGCGATCGACGAGGCGCTGGCCGGCTTCTGCGATGAGATCACGGTCACGATTCACACCGACAACTCGATCAGCGTCGTCGACAACGGGCGCGGCATCCCCACCGAGGTGCACAGGCAGGATGAGCAGAAGCGATCGGCCGCCGAGATCGTCATGACCGAGCTTCACGCGGGCGGCAAGTTCGACAACAACGCCTACAAGGTCGCCGGCGGCCTGCACGGCGTGGGCGTATCGGTGGTCAACGCGCTGTCCGACTGGCTCCGCCTGACGATCCGGCGGGAGGGCAAGAGCCACTTCATGGAATTCAAGCGCGGCGTGGCCGTCGCCCCGCTCAAGGTCACGGGCAAGACCGAGCGCCGCGGTACCGAGGTGCATTTCCTCGCCAGCACAGACACCTTTGGCGTCGTCGAATACCATTTCGACATCCTGGCGAAGCGGCTGCGCGAGCTGTCGTTCCTCAACAACGGAGTGAAGATCCAGCTGATCGACCAGCGCACCGGGAAGGAGGAGAACTTCGCCCATACGGGAGGCGTTAAAGGGTTCGTCGAGTACATCAACAAGAGCAAGAACGTGCTCCACGGGACCCCTTTTCACGCGGTTGCGCAGAAGGAAGGTATTACTGTCGAAGTCGCGATGCAGTGGAACGATTCGTACCAGGAGCAGGTGTTGTGCTTCACCAACAACATCCCCCAGCGAGACGGGGGCACCCACCTCTCCGGCTTGCGGGCCGCGATGACGCGCAGCTTGAACCAGTATATCGAATCGAACGAGATCGCCAAGAAGGCCAAGGTCGAGACCACGGGCGACGATATGCGCGAAGGGCTGTCGTGCGTCCTTTCTATCAAGGTGCCCGAGCCCAAGTTCTCGTCCCAAACCAAGGACAAGCTGGTGTCCTCCGAAGTGGGGCCGGTGGTTCAGGAGCTGGTGGGCGAGAAATTGAAGAATTTCCTGCTCGAAAGACCCAACGACGCGCGCATCATCTGCAGCAAGATCGTCGATGCCGCTCGCGCGCGGGAAGCGGCGCGCAAGGCGCGCGAAATGACGCGCCGCAAAGGGGTGCTGGACTCGTTCGGGCTCTCCGCCAAGCTCGCGGACTGCCAGGAGAAAGACCCCGCGCTTTGCGAGCTGTACATCGTCGAAGGCGACTCGGCAGGTGGCTCGGCCAAGCAGGGGCGCGAGCGCAAGTTCCAGGCGATCCTCCCGCTGAAGGGCAAGATTCTGAACGTCGAGAAGGCGCGGTTCGACAAGCTGATTTCTTCGCAAGAGATCGTGACGTTGATCCAGACCCTGGGCACCGGTATCGGCAAGGACGAGTACGACATCTCCAAGCTGCGCTACCACCGCATCATCATCATGACCGACGCGGACGTCGACGGGGCGCACATAAGGACTCTGCTGCTTACTTTCTTCTACCGCCAGATGCCCGAGCTCGTGGAGCACGGGCACGTGTATATCGCGCAGCCGCCTCTATACAAAGTCAAGGTCGGCAAGCAGGAGCGCTACTTCAAGGACGACCACGAGCGCGCCCAGTTCATGCTCGAGCAGGCACTCGTAGGCGCGTCTCTGGGTCCGAAAAGAGGGGCGCCCGCGATCGAGGGCAAGACGCTCGAGCAACTCGCAAAAGCCTATCTGTTCGCCGAGGCGGTGGTGGCTCGGGCCTCCAAGATCATCGACGCGGAGGCTCTGGGCGCTCTGATGCGCGGCGCGAAAGTCGATCTCTCCAGCCCGCAATCGGCGGGCGCGAGCGCGCTCCGGCTGAAGCAGGCGATGGCCGCAAACGGCAACGGAGCGAACGTCAGCGCACGCTACGACGGTAAGAACGAGCGGCACCAGCTGGTGATCGAGCGAACCCACCACGGAAACGTGAGGACGAGCGTGCTCGACGAGGACTTCCTGTCCTCAGGAGACTACCAGCAGCTCAACCGGATCGCCCAGCTGCTGCAAGGGCTGATCGGACCCGGCGCGGTGATCAAGCGGGAGGACAAGGAAGAGAGCATCGCGGATTTTCCCCAGGCGATGAAGTGGCTGCTTGGAGAGGTCGAACGCAGCGCGGCAATCCAGCGCTACAAAGGCCTGGGGGAAATGAATCCAGAACAGCTCTGGGAGACGACCATGGACCCGCAGTCGCGCCGCCTGCTGAAGGTGCAGATCGAGGACGGGATCGCGGCCGACGAGATCTTCACCAAACTCATGGGCGATGACGTCGAGCCGCGGCGAGTCTTCATCGAGCAGAACGCCCTGGTCGCCCGCCTGGACGTCTGAAGGCAGATATCGCCGGCAGGACTAGGCGGCTTTTCTCGCTCGCGGCCGTGTGCGGCCGGCGGTCCGCTTCGCGCGCGGCTTCCTCTGCCCCGTATTCTTCTTGGCGGTTTCTGGCGAGTCGTCCTTCCTGGCAGCGGGAGCGGGCTTTGCCGCTCGGGGCGCAAACTCGAATCCCACTTTGCCGTCCGCGCCGCGCACCAGGAACGCGGAGAACGGCCTTCCCTTCCTCGAAATGAAACGGTGGAGCAGATCGGTCTTTCCGGTGGCGAGGAGCTTTTGTATCTCTTCGGGCTCGATCGGCCGCTGGAGGATGACCCGTCCGGAGCGGAAGTCGCAGCGCCGATCCGCGCTGGCGCTGTTTTCACAAATGTAGGCCATCGGTTGCTCGAACACGCGACCGCCGCACTTGGGGCACGGGCCCAGGGGAGTCAGGCCGGAGAAATCCACCTTTGCGACGGTGCCGTCGGCATCCAGCTGCCTCCCGAAGTCGAACTCGGCGCGGAACTCGGGAGTAAGGCGAACCACTGCCGCGAAGGGCTTCCCGGCACGGCTTCGGAATCCCGTGAGAGGACCCACCGAGCGCTTGGCGACGAGCGTCTCGATCTCTTCAGGAGCGAATTCGCGGCTCGAGACGACTTTCCAAATCGAAAAGTCGCAGTTCTGGCACTTGAACTTGCGGTAGGTCTCGTTTACCTGTCCGCCGCACTTCGGGCAAGGGGTCTTCAGGGCCAGGAACGCTGTATCGGGGATATCGCCGCGCTTGATCCTCGAGACCATCTCCCGGGTGAGAGCGACGATGTGGTCCATGAACGCGCGGCGCGGCAATGTCCCGTGCTCCATCTGCTTGAGCTTGAATTCCCAGTTGCCGGTGAGCTCGGGAGAGCACAGCTCATTCACGCCGAAGTGCCGCAGCGCGAAGAGCAACGAGGAGGCCTTGGGCGTCGGATGGAGGTCGCGGCCGATCCGATGGACATAGTCCTCGTAGATGAGCCCTTCGATGATCTGCGCGCGCGTCGCGGGTGTCCCCAGGCCCTTTTCGCTCATCGCTTCGCGCAGCTCCTCGTCCTCGACCAGCTTGCCCGCGCCCTCCATGGCCGAGAGGAGCGTGGCTTCGGTAAAGCGCGCCGGAGGCTTGGTCTGGTTGGCGCGAACCTCGACCTCGCGCGTGCGCACTTTCTCCCCGTTCTTGATGGCGACCAGGCTCGGCGACTCGGAAGTTTCGGCGTCCTTGCCGTAGACCTGGAGCCATCCGGCCTCGGTCATGACCCGTCCCTCGGTTCTAAAGGCTTCAGCCTCCACGCGGGTAAGGCGCGTCGTGACGAGGTACTCCGCGGCCGGGAAGAACACCGCCAGAAAGCGCTTGACGACCAGGTCGTAGAGC
>DASSJA010000308.1:0-7248 GCA_035691445.1 Burkholderiales bacterium
CGCCGACGACGATCCGAGCGGCATCGCCACCTACTCGCAGGCGGGCGCGCAGTACGGCTACGGGCTCCTCTGGTCGGTGCTGTTCACGACGCCGCTCATGATCGGCATCCAGGTGGTGAGCGCGCGCATCGGGCGCGTCACCGGCCACGGCCTCGCCGCGAACATCCGCGAGCGCTTCCCGAAACCGCTGCTCTACTTCATCGTGTCGCTGCTCCTGGTCGGGAACACCGTCAACATCGCGGCCGACCTCGGAGCGATGGGCGACGCGCTGGTGCTGGTCGCCGGAGGCCAGAGCGAGATCTACGACGTCCTGTTCGCGCTGGTGTCGCTCACCCTGCAGATCTTCATACCCTTCCCGCGTTACGCGCCGATCCTCAAGTGGCTCACGCTCGCGCTCTTTTCCTACGTCGGGACGGTGCTCGTGGTGCACGTCTCGCTGAGGGAATCGCTCCTGGGGACGCTGCTGCCGGCGCTCAGCTTCGACGGCAGCTACCTCGCGATCTTCGTCGCGGTGCTCGGCACGACCATCAGCCCGTACCTGTTTTTCTGGCAGGCGTCGCAGGAAGTCGAGGAGCAGCGCGCGACCCCCGGCCACGAGCCGCTGATCGACGCGCCGCGGCAGGCGCGCTCGAACCTGGAGCGCATCAGGACCGACACGACCCTCGGCATGATCTACTCCAACCTCATCGCGTTCTGCATCATGCTCACGACCGCGGTCACCCTGCACGCGGCGGGGGTCACCGACATCCGCAGCGCGGCGCAGGC
This sequence comes from Burkholderiales bacterium, assembly GCA_035691445.1. GTDB lineage: Bacteria > Pseudomonadota > Gammaproteobacteria > Burkholderiales > SG8-39 > VBDM01. The sequence continues at coordinate 766 of DASSJA010000308.1, forward strand.
GGCCGACGCGCTGCGCCCGCTCGCGGGCCAGTTCGCCTTCCTGCTGTTCGCCTTGGGGATCATCGGGACCGGCCTTCTCGCCGTCCCGGTGCTCGCGGGCTCGGCGGCCTACGCGGTGGCGGAGACCTTCCGCTGGCCGATCGGGCTGGGGCTGACCCTCGCCCAGGCGCGCGGGTTCTACGCCATCCTGACCGTCGCGACGGTGCTGGGCGTCGCGATCGACCTCTACGGCGTGGATTCGATGCGGATGCTGGTCTGGTCGGCCATCGTCAACGGCGTCATCTCCGTGCCGATCATGGTGGTGATGATGCTGCTCGCGGGGAATCCCGCGGTGATGGGTCCGTTCGTGGTGAGCCGGCGCCTGAAGTTGCTTGGCTGGCTCGCCGTCGCCGTCATGGCGGTGGCGGTCGTCGCGATGTTCGCGCTGATATGAGCCCCGCCGGGGCGGCGCCTAGGCCGCGGCGCGAGGCTTCGCGAGATCTTCCTGGGTGAGGCGCACGGTCGCGGCGATGGCGTCGGCGACATAGTCGAGGTTGCGCGAGTTCAGCGCCGCCACGCAGATGCGGCCCGACTCGATGCCGTACACCGAGTAGCGCTCGCGCATCGCGATCATCTGCTCGCGCGACAGGCCCGAGTAGGAGAAGATGCCGCGCTGCTGCAGGATGAAGCCGAAGTCGTCGGGAATCCGCTTCTTCAGCCGGTCGACCAGCTCGCGCCGCATCGCGCGCACTCGGTCGCGCATGCCGACCACCTCCTTCATCCACAGAGCGCGCAGCTCCGGCGAGGCGAGCACGGCGGCGACGATGCGCGCGCCGTGCGAAGGCGGGTTCGAGTAATTGGTGCGGATCATGCGCTTGAGGTTCGAGAGCACCTTCGCGGCTTCGCCCGAGTCCGCGGCGACGACCGACAGGGCCCCGACGCGCTCGCCGTACAGCGAGAAGGACTTGGAGAAGGACATCGCGACCAGCACGGCCGGCAGCGCCGTGGCGAAGCGGCGCGCCACCTGCGCGTCCTCCTCCACGCCCTCGCCGAATCCCTGGTAGGCGAAGTCGAGAAAGGCGAGGAGGCGCCGCTCGGCGACGACTTTCAGCACGTCGTCCCACTGCTCGCCGCGGATGTCGACGCCTGTGGGGTTGTGGCAGCAGGCGTGCAGCAGCACCACCGAGCCCCTGGGTATTCCCTTCAGGGACGCGAGCATCTCGGGGAACCGGATGCCGCGGGTGCGCGGATCGTAATAGGGATAGCTCTCGATCCTGAAGCCCGCCTCCTCGAACAGCGGCCGGTGGTTGTCGTAGGTCGGATCGGACATGTACACCGCGGCCTCGGGTGCGAAGCGGCGGATGAAGTCGGCGCCGACCTTGAGGCCGCCCGTGCCGCCCACCGCCTGGACGGTGGTGACGCGGCCCGCCGCGACCGCCGGGTGGCTCGGACCGAAGAGCAGCGACTGGACCTGGCGGACGTAATCCGGAAAGCCGTCCATCGCCAGGTAGGGGCGCGCGGAGCCGGCCGCGGTGAGCGCCTCGTCGGCGCGGCGCACGCACTCGAGCAGCGGCACCTTGCCCTGGTCGTCGTAGTAGACGCCGACGCCCAGGTTCACCTTCTTCGGGTTGGAATCGGCGATGTAGAGCTCGGTCAGGCCCAGGATCGCGTCCCGGGGCGCCATCTTCACGTTGGCGAGGAGGCTTTCTTCGGTCTGCATTCGATCGGTCGCTGAAAATCGGCTGAAAGTCGGGTGGCTCAGGAAGTCTTCCGATTATACAATCACACCATGCCCCGGCCCATCCAGGGCCAGTGGAACGCGGCGCCGAGCACCATCGAGGTCGCGGTCGCGAGGATCACCAGGATGACCATCGCCGGTATCGCCGCGATCGCCCATTTGACAAGAAGAATCACCATGGACCAGAACGGAATCTTGACATCGACGACCACGACTTCTCTTTCGCTCATCGGCGGCCTCCCGCGGGAAAATCACAGGGTACACCGGCATGGGTAATCCCGTGCGCATGCTGCTGGGAGACTATCCGCTCACCCAGGCGCTGAAGAGGGGCGAGGTGAAATCGAGCGCCGTGAGCCTGGATTTCGCCGACGTGAAGACGGTGAGCACCGCGTTCAAGCGCGTGGTGCGGAACCTCGAGTTCGATTGCTCCGAGCTTGCGATCGTCACCTTCCTCATGGCCAGGGCCTACGGCAAGCCGCTCGTCCTCCTGCCCGCGGTGGTGATGGCGCGCTTCCAGCATCCCCATATCGTCTACAACATGGAACGCGGGCCGCTCTCGCCCGCCGATCTCGCCGGACGCCGCGTGGGGACGCGCTCGTACACGGTGACCACCTCGACGTGGCTCCGCGGCATCCTCGCCGACGACTATGACGTCGATCTCGACCGGGTGAAGTGGGTGACCTTCGAGGAGCCGCACGTCGCCGAGTTCCGCGATCCCGCCTCGGTCGAGCGCGCGGCGGAGGGCAAGGAGCTGATGGCGATGCTCCTCGCGGGGGAGATCGACGCGGCGATCCTGCCGGCGGTGCCGACCGACCCGCGCCTGGTGCCGCTCATCCCCGATCCTCCCGCCGCGGCCGAGGCCTGGCGGAAAAAGTACAACGCGATCCAGGTCAACCACATGGTGGTGGTGAAGGAGTCGCTGTCGAAATCCGATCCCGACGCGGTACGCGAGATCTACCGGTTGCTCGAGCAGAGCAAGAAGGCGGCGAGGCTGCCCAAGCCCGGTGAGGTCGACGTCCATCCGTTCGGGGTGGAGGCCAACCGGCGCAACCTCGAGGTCGTCATCGATACCGTGTACCGGCAGCGCATGATTCCGAGACGCTTCCCGGTGGACGAGCTCTTCGACGACGTGACGCGCACGCTCGGCTGATTCGAGCCGGAGAAGCGAGACAAGGGAAAGCGACACATGATCATCGACTGTCACGGCCACTACACCACCGCCCCCAAGCAGCTCGAGGAATGGCGCAAGCGCCAGATCGCGGCGCTCGAGGACGCCAAGCACGCGCCCTCGAAGGGGACGCTGGGCATCAGCGACGACGAGATCCGCGCGAGCCTCGAGGGCGCGCAGCTGAAGCAACAAAGGGAGCGCGGCACCGACGTCACCATCTTCTCGCCGCGCGCCATGGGCATGAGCCACCATATCGGCAACGAGACAACGAGCCGGCACTGGTCGGAGCACTGCAACGAGATGATCCACCGCGTTTGCACGCTGTATCCCGGGAATTTCGTCGGCGTGTGCCAGCTGCCGCAGAGCCCGGGCGTCCCTCCGAAGAACTGCATCCCCGAGCTCGAGCGCTGCGTGCGCGAGTTCGGCTTCATCGGCTGCAACCTCAACCCCGACACCTCGGGCGGCTACTGGAAGGACCCCCCGCTCACCGACAGATGGTGGTATCCGCTCTACGAGAAGCTGGTGGAACTCGAGGTGCCGGCGATGATCCACGTGAGCGCGTCCTGCAATCCGGCTTTTCACGGGACGGGCGCGCACTACATCAACGGCGATACCACAGCCTTCATGCAGTTCATCACCGGGGACTTGTTCAAGGACTTCCCGACGCTCAAGTTCATCATCCCGCACGGCGGCGGCGCGGTGCCCTACCACTGGGGGCGCTATCGCGGGCTCGCGCAGGACATGAAGCGGCCGCCGCTCAAGGAGCTGGTGATGAACAACGTGTTCTTCGACACCTGCGTGTACCACCAGGCGGGAATCGATCTGCTCCTCAGGGTGATTCCGGCGGAGAACATCCTCTTCGCCTCCGAGATGGTGGGCGCGGTGAAGGGCGTCGATCCCGAGACGGGTTTCAACTACGACGACACCAAGCGCTACCTCGACGCGGCGAAAGCGCTCGGCCAGGAAGACCGGGAGAAGATCTTCAGCGGAAACGCGAGGAAGGTTTATCCGCGCCTCGCCAGGGCGAAAAAACGCTAGAGGACGCCGGGCGCGTTCCGGGGGGTCGAAGGGTGCTGTCGTCTGTATACGACAGGCACGACGTTAAAAAATGGTCAATCGGATCAAAACATTCCGCTGCGCTCCGACGGGGTTCGAGAAATAGTCCCTGCCTGGAGGTGGCGCTCCGCGCCCGCCTGATCTATCGTATGTCGCTGTCCTACGATCACCGGCTGGCGGCCGGAACCGGGAGGTCCCTTATGAGTCGTTTCTGGATGATCTGGCCCGACAACACGATGGCTTCCGCGCTGGTCCTGTTCGTCATCGCGATGCCTTTCCTCTACGCGGCGCGCAAGCTCGTGCACGACCTGTTTCGCTCCATCGGGCACATGGTCGGGGGACCGCTGCGCCTGGGCGCGCACTGGCTCTTCGCCACGGCGAGGGACATGAAGGAGCGCAACCGGGTGGTGCTGCTCGCGCACGGGCGCGAGGAGGTTGGCCAGCACATCGAGCGCGAGTTCGAGCGCATCAGCGCGCTCGTGACCCGCGACCTGGAGGGCTATCCGGCGCTGCAGCGCAAGCTGCTCGAGGAGATCACGCGCGTGGAGGAGGACTACAAGAAATGCGGCGAGGTGCCGCCGCCACCGCCCGACTGGGTCGAGGCGGTCGGCGCGATCGCCAAGGTCAAGTCCGACAGCAACGAGATGGTTCAGCGGATTCTCGAAGAGATCAAGCGCTCGGTCAACAGCATCCACGACAAGGCGATCGCGGAATACCGCCGCGCCTATGAGTCGCGGCACAAGATACTGAACGGGTTCATGCCTTTCTGGCGCTCGCTCGACAAGACCTTCGGGCAGGTCGACAAGAAGCTCACCGGGCTGCAGGACACTTCCGCGAAGATCGACGCGCAGATGGAGAAATACGAGCAGATCAACAAGAAGACCGACAAGGCCGAGCACGCCCTCACCGTGTCCGCCTTCACGCAGTTCGCGATCTCGATCGTGGTGCTGGCCATCGCGGCGGGTGGCGCGCTCATCAACTTCAAGCTGATCGCGCTGCCGTTCTCCGAGATGGTCGGCGCGGGCGACTACCTGACCTCGTCGCTGCGCACCTCCGACGTGGCCGCGCTCGTGATCATCTTCGTCGAGGCGACGATGGGTCTGTTCGTGATGGAGACGCTGCGCATCACGCATCTGTTTCCGCTCATCGCCAACATGAGCGATCGGATGCGGCGCCGCATGTTCTGGGTCGCGCTCGTGTTTCTCGCAGTGCTGGCGGGAATCGAGGCGGCGCTCGCGCTGATGCGCGACATGCTGATGGCCGACAAGCAGGCGCTGCTGCAGTCGCTCGCTACCACCCAGCAGGCGGCCCCGCCGGATCCGCTGCTCACGCGCATCCCGACCGCGGGCCAGATGCTGCTCGGGTTCATTCTGCCCTTCGCTCTCGCCTTCGTGGCGATCCCGCTCGAGTCCTTCGTCTATTCGATGCGCACGGTCGGCGGCGTGATTGCCGTGATGCTCGTGCGGGTCGCGGGGTTCGCGCTGCGCGTTCTCGGCAACCTCGTGCGCCAGCTCTGCAAGGTGCTGGTCGCCGTGTACGACGTGACGATCGTGCTGCCGCTGCTCGCGGAGCGCCTGGTGAAGGCGGTCCGCTCGGACGAAGGCGCGGGGGAATCGCAGTCGCGCCCGGTCAAGCGCGCCGCATAGCCTAACCGGGAGGAGGCGATCATGATCAAACGATTGTTCGTCGCGTCGCTGCTGCTGGCCTGCTGCTCCTGCACGGACCAGCGCAACCACACCCAGGCCGTGTACATGCTGGTCGACACCTCGGGGACCTACGCTGCGGAGGTCGGCAAGGCGCAGATCATCATCAACTACCTGCTGGGCACGCTTCAGCCCGGGGATTCGCTCGCCGTGGCGCGCGTGAAGAGCCGCAGCTTCAGCGAGAAGGACATCATCGCCAAGGTCACGTTCGACAACCGCCCGTCGCAGTCGAACGCGCAGAAGCGCGCGTTCCGCGACAAGATCGACGCGTTCGTCAAGTCGGTCGGCGGGAGCGCCTACACCGACATCACCGGGGGCCTCATCCAGGGCGCGGAGTTCCTGAACGAGACGGGCGCGGGCACCAAGACCATCCTCATCTTCTCGGACATGCAGGAGGAGCTGGACAAGGTGACGATCCGCGACTTCCCGATCAAGCTGACGGATATCCGCGTGATCGCGCTCAACGTCGTCAAGCTCAAGACCGACAATGTCGACCCGAGGCGCTACATGGGCCGGCTGGAAGCCTGGCAGAAGCGGGTCGAGCGCGCCGGCGCCTCCCAGTGGCGCGTCATCAACGACATGGAACGCCTGGACTCGCTGCTGAAGAGCTGAGCGCCGTCGCTGCCGGCGCGCGCTATTTCTTGAAACTCGCCGCCGCGCTCTCGAAGGCCTTGCGCATCCTCGCCCAGGCCTCGTCCGCCCCGCGCTGAAGCTCCATCCAGGCGTCGCCCGAGGCCGCCTGCATCTTTCGCAGCTGCTCGACTGCCTGATCCTGGTGCTGGCGGATCACCGCGAGCTGCTTTTCGTATTCCGCGCGCATCCCCGCCTGCGCCTTCGCG
>DASSJA010000309.1:0-3239 GCA_035691445.1 Burkholderiales bacterium
GGAGATGTTCTGCGCGCCCCAGGCGATGGCGCTGCCCGAGAGGGCGGCTGAAACCTGTCCGAGATAGGGAAACGGTGCGCATACGGCGTATTCGAGATTCCCGGATTTCTTCAGGCCCGCCTTGAGCGCGTCGAGCAGGCCCGCGTTGGCGCGCAGGCTGCCGTTCATCTTCCAGTTGCCTGCCACGAAACGCGCGCGCATTGCCAGCCCGGACCCGCCGAAAAGACGGCAATTCTAGCGGAAATTCATGATCTTGCCGATGCTTTTCTACGCCGCCCGCTGCACCGCGTCGGCGATTTTCTTCGCGAGGCTGCGCACCGCCGCGTCGTCCTTGCCTTCCACCATCACGCGCAGCACAGGCTCGGTACCGGACGGGCGCAGCAGCACGCGGCCGTCCGCGCCGAGCGCGCGCTCGGCGTCTTCCTTCGCCTTTGCGATCGCCGGCTTTTTCTGCCAGTCGAACCCCGTCGGCACGCGCACGTTGAGGAGCTCCTGCGGATAGAGCGTCAATCCGCCGCACAGGCTCGCCAGCGTCGCGGCGCTCGAGCGGATCGCGGAGAGCACCTGCAGGGCCGAGACGATGCCGTCGCCCGTGGTGTGCTTGTCGAGGCAGATGATGTGGCCCGAGTTCTCCCCGCCGAGCTGCCAGGATTTCTCCTGCAGCATCTCGAGCACGTAGCGGTCGCCCACTTTGGCGCGCGCGAACGCGACGTTCATCTTCTCCAGCGCGCGCTCGAGCGCGAGATTGGTCATGAGCGTGCCCGCGACGCCTTTGAGGCCGCCGTCCTTCGCGCGCTCGCGCGCGATGACATAAAGCAGCTCGTCGCCGTCGTAGAGCCTGCCGTCCCCGTCGCAGACCAGCACCCGGTCGCCGTCACCGTCGAGGGCGATGCCCAGATCGGCTTCGTGCTCGGCCACCGATTTTCTGAGGCCTTCGGGATGAACCGTCCCCGCCTTGTTGTTGATGTTGAAACCGTCCGGGTGCGCGCCGATGGTTTCGACGTCGGCACCGAGCTCGTGGAATACGTGGGGCGCTACCTGGTACGTCGCGCCGTGGGCGCAGTCGACCACGATCCTCATCCCGCGAAGGTCGAGCGCCGACGGGAACGTGCTCTTGCAGAACTCGATGTAGCGGCCGGCTGCGTCGTCGACGCGCCGCGCCTTGCCGAGGCTCGCCGACTCCTTGCATCGGATCTCGCTGCCGAGTCGCTCCTCGATGTCCGACTCGACGGCATCCGGCAGCTTGCTGCCGTCGGCCGAGAAGAACTTGATGCCGTTGTCCTCGTAGGGATTGTGGGACGCGCTGATGACGACTCCGGCCTGCAGCCGCAGCGCGCGCGTCAGGTAGGCGATCGCCGGGGTCGGCAGGGGACCGGTCAGCATCACATCCACCCCGGCCGCGGAAAACCCCGCTTCGAGCGCCGCCTCGAGCATGTATCCCGAGATGCGCGTGTCCTTCCCGATCAGTACGGCGGGGTGCGCTCCGCGGGGCAATGCCGAGCGGCGCACCAGCACCTCGCCCGCGGCGAAGCCCAGGCGCATGACGAATTCAGGTGTGATCGGGGACTCGCCCACCCTGCCGCGCACGCCGTCGGTTCCGAAGTATTTTCTGCTCATGGGCTAAGTTTTTCCTTCGAGGGCCGCGAGCACCGCCAGCGCGTCCCGCGTCGCGGCGACGTCGTGCACGCGCACGATTCTAGCGCCGCGCTCGACCGCGAGCAAAGCTGCGGCCAGGCTCGCAGCGAGGCGATCCTCCGCCCCTCGCCCTGTAATGGCGCCCAGCGTCGACTTGCGCGACCAGCCCGCGAGCACCGGAAGACCCAGGGCAACCAAACGGTCCAGCTCGCGCAGCAGCTCGAAGTTGTGCGCCGCGGTCTTGCCGAATCCGAAGCCGGGGTCGACGACGATGCGCTCACGGGCGATGCCTGCGTCTTCAGCCCTGGCGACGCGCTCGGCAAGAAAAGCGCCGACCTCGGCGACCACGTCACGGTAGCGGGGCTCGAGCTGCATCGTTCGCGGCTCGCCCTGCATGTGCATCAGGCACACCGCGACGTCGGACTCCGCTATGGCTTCGAGCGCGCCGGGCGAGCTCAGGGCTGTGATGTCGTTGATCATCGAGGCGCCGGCGGCTATAACCGCGCGCATGACCTCGGGCTTCACGGTGTCCACCGAAATCGGCACCGAGCAGTCGCGAAGTCCCTCGAGCACCGGCATCAGCCGCGAGAGCTCCTCGTCCGCGGAAACGCCCCGGGCGCCAGGACGGCTCGATTCCGCACCCACATCCAGAATGTCGGCGCCCTCCCCGATCAGCGCCCTGGCGCGGCCGATCGCCGCCTGCGGATCGTGAAAACGCCCGCCGTCGGAAAACGAGTCCGGGGTGACGTTGACCACGCCCATGACGAGCGGGCGCGCGAGATCGACCCTGAAGCGGCCGCAGCGAAGCGTGAACGGTGACTTGAGGATGGCTACGCGGCGGGGGCCGGCTCCGGCGCGCCGGGCGCGCCGGTCTGGGGCGGCTGCTGCGGCGCCTGGGCCGGCTTGGGCGGACGCGGAGGCTTGCCGCCCATGATGTCGTTGATCTGGTCGGCGTCTATGGTTTCCCATTCGAGCAGCGCTTTCGCCATCGCCTCGACCTTGTCGCGGTTGTCGAGGATGAGCTTCTTCGCGAGCGAATACTGCTGATCGATGATCTTGCGGATCTCCTGGTCGACCTTCTGGAGCGTCGCCTCCGAGACGTTCTTGTGGGTGGTGATCGAGCGCCCGAGGAACACCTCGCCCTCGTTCTCGCCGTACACCATCGTGCCCATCTCGTCGGACATGCCCCACTGCGTCACCATGCTGCGTGCGATGGCGGTGGCGCGCTCGAAGTCGTTCGACGCGCCGGTGGTCATCTGATGCATGAATATTTCCTCGGCGATGCGCCCTCCGAAAAGAACGGCGATCGTCGAGAGCAACCGGTCCCGGTCCATGCTGTAGCGGTCCTGCTCGGGCAGCTGCATGGTGACTCCCAGCGCGCGCCCGCGCGGGATGATGGTGACCTTGTGCACCGGATCGGTCTTGGGCAGCATTTTCGCGACGAGCGCGTGGCCCGACTCGTGATACGCCGTGTTCCGGCGCTCCTCCTCGGGCATGACCATCGAGCGGCGCTCCGCGCCCATCACGATCTTGTCCTTGGCGCGCTCGAAATCGTCCATGTCGACGAGGCGCTTGTTCTTCCGCGCGGCGAAGAGCGCCGCTTC
>DASSJA010000310.1:0-3867 GCA_035691445.1 Burkholderiales bacterium
GACAGGACGCCTGCAGCCGATCACCACCCGGATGGCGCTGACCCATATCGGCCTGAACCGCGTGATCTACGTGGGAACCGGCCGGTACCTGGGCTCCCCCGACCTCACGGACCCAGGCGCGGCGAGCGGCATCGCTTACCAGCAATCGATCTACGCGATCAAGGACAAGGTCGTCGACACCACCACGGACTACGGAAACATCCGCAACGACGCGACCTTCGTGGTCCAGACGCTGACCAACACGTCGACGACGACCCGGAGCACCTCGACGAATCCGGTGGACTGGAACATGAACGACGGCTGGAGAATCGACCTCAATCCCGGGAATACCACGCCGGGCGAGCGCATCAACGTCGATCCCGAGCTGATCCTCGGTACGCTGCTGATCGCCTCGAACATACCGAACACGAGCGCAGCCTGCACGGTCGGCGGGGAGAGCTTCCTCTACCAGTTCGACTTCAAGACGGGACAGTATATTGCGAACGCGCTGAACAACGTGGCGGGACAGCTGCTGGGCGGGATCACCGTGGGAATGGCGGTGGTCCAGCTGCCCTCGGGCGCGATCAAGGACATCATCACCTCGGCCGATACCAGCAAGACGTCGCAGGGCGTGAACGTGGGCGCCGCGACGGCAGCGCTCAGGCGCTTCTCCTACCGCGAGCGTTGAGCGGAAAGCGGTGCGCCGGAGCGCGTCTAGCGCTTCGGCGCGGCGCGCGGGGCGAGCTCCCGGGGGAGCGTGAACACCACGCCCTCGTTCGCGCCCTCGAGCTGGTGCACGCTTCCCGCGCCGAGCGCCTTGAGTCGCGCGATCAGCTCGTTCACCAGGACCTCCGGGGCCGAAGCACCGGCCGTCACCCCGACGCGCCGCCTTCCCGCCACCCATTCGGGCTTCAGCTGCGCGGCGCTGTCGACCATGTGGGCTTCGATGCCGCGGCTTTGCGCCACCTCGCGCAGGCGGTTGGAGTTCGAGCTGTTCGGCGAACCGACCACGATCACCACGTCGCACCGGGGAGCCATGAGCTTGACCGCGTCCTGCCTGTTCTGCGTGGCGTAACAGATGTCGTCCTTCTTCGGACCGGTGATCGCGGGGAAACGTGTTTTCAGCGCAGCGACGATCGCTGCGGCGTCGTCCACCGAGAGCGTGGTCTGGGTGACGTAGGAGAGCTTCTCCGGATCTCGAACCTCGAGGCACGCGACGTCCGCGACGGTCTCCACGAGATGCATTCCCCCCGACGACTGGCCCATCGTCCCCTCGACCTCGGGGTGGCCGCGATGGCCGATCATGACGATCTCGCGACCCGCGGCGCGCATCTTGGCCACCTCGACGTGCACCTTGGTGACGAGTGGACAGGTGGCGTCGAAAACGCGCAAACCCAGCGCCTGGGCCTCGCCGCGCACGGCTTTCGAGACGCCGTGCGCGCTGAAAATCACCGTGCTGCCCGGCGGGACCTCGGAGAGCTCTTCGACGAACACCGCGCCCTTGTCCCTCAAGTCCTCGACGACGAACCTGTTGTGCACGACCTCGTGGCGGACATAGATGGGTGCGCCGTGCACGGCGAGCGCCTGCTCGACGATGGCAATCGCGCGCTCGACGCCGGCGCAGAAGCCGCGGGGATTGGCGAGCAGGATTTCCATGGCCCGCTATTTTAGGGCGTTTTGCGAGGCCGCGGCCGAGCGCAGCCCGTCGAGGATGAGCAGTCCGGCGCCGACCGTGATGGCCGAATCGGCGAGATTGAACGCCCAGAAATGCCAGCCCAGGGCGTGGAAATCGAGAAAATCCACGACGTAGCCGAGCACTATCCGGTCGCAGAGATTGCCGAGCGCCCCTCCGAGTATCAGCCCAAGGCCCGCGCAGAAAAGGCGCTCCCCCGGATGCCTCGCCAGCATCGCGACGATCACCCCGGTCGCGAGCACGGCGATGCCGATGAAAAGCGACCTCTGCCAACCACCGGCGTCCGAGAGAAAACTGAACGCCGCCCCGCGGTTGTGCGCGAGCACCAGGTTGAAGAACGCGGTGATCTCGCGCGCCTCGCCGACCCGCAGCGCGGCGGAGACGGCGTATTTGCTCGCCTGGTCGGAGAGCGCGATCAGGGTTCCGAGCACAAGCCACGGCGCGATGCGTTTCACGCTCGTCATGCGAAACGCCGCGGTTCGCCCGGACCGAACAGATTCGACACGCAGCGGCCGCAGAGCGCCGGCTGCTCCGGATCAGAGCCGACGTCGGAGCGCCAGTGCCAGCAGCGGGCGCACTTGGGATGTTTGCTGGGCGCGACGCGGACAGCGTCGGGGCCCGCAGCGGCGTCGGCGCGCGAGGTGATCAGCACGAATCGCAACTCGTCGCCGAGGCTCTGCAGGAGCTTCAGTCTTTCGCCCGTGACCGAGATATCCACCTCGGCCTGAAGCGGGGAGCCGATCTCGCCCGCTTCCCGGTGCTTCTCGAGGACCTTCTGCACGTCGGAGCGGAATTCGCGCAGCGCCGTCCACTTCGCGAGCAGCGCCTCGCTGTCCGGCACCTCCGGGAATCGATATGATGTTTGGGCGAAGACCGTCTCCGCGCCAGGCTGGAACACCTGCCACGCCTCCGCCGCCGTGAAGCTGAGCACCGGCGCCATCCACCGCAGAAGGGCGTGGACGATGTGATAGAGCGCGTTCTGCGCCGAGCGCCGCGCGGGGGACGCGGCAGCCGTCGTATACAGACGATCCCTCGCCACGTCGATGTAGAAAGCGCCGAGGTCCTCGGAGCAGAAGGTCTGCAGCTTGGCCATCGCGGGATGGAATTCGTAGCGCTGGTAGCCTTCCAGGATGCTCTCCTGGATCTTCGCGGTCAGCGCCACCGCATATCGGTCGACCTCGACCCATTTCTCCACCGGCATCGCGTCGCGCTTGATGTCGAAGTCGGACGTGTTCGCGAGCAGGAACCGCAGCGTGTTGCGGATGCGCCGGTAGGTCTCGACGACGCGCTTGAGGATCTCGTCGGAGATGAACAGCTCGCCCGAGTAGTCCGTCGCCGCGACCCACAGGCGCAGGATCTCAGCGCCCAGAGTCTCGGAGATTTTTTGCGGCGCGATCACGTTGCCGAGGGATTTCGACATCTTGCGCCCCTGCCCGTCGACGACGAAGCCGTGCGTGAGCAGCGCGTCATACGGCGCCCTGCCGTTCAGCATGCAGGACACGAGGAGCGAGCTGTGGAACCAGCCGCGGTGCTGGTCGGAGCCTTCGAGATAGAGGTCCGCAGGAAACTTCAGCTCCTTCGCGTGCGAACCGCGGAGCACCGTCTCGTGCGTCGACCCGGAATCGAACCACACGTCGAGCGTGTCCTTCACTTTCTCGTAGCTCGCCGCTTCCGCGCCGAGCAGGTCCTCCGGACGAACCTGCTGCCAGGCCTCGATGCCGCCTGCTTCGACGTTTTTCGCGACGGCTTCCAGCAGGTCGTGCGTGCGCGGATGCAACTCTCCCGTCTCGCGGTGGATGAAGAACGGCATCGGCACGCCCCACTGCCGCTGGCGCGACAGCGTCCAGTCGGGCCGGTTGGCGATCATGCCGTGCAGCCGCGCCCGTCCCCAGTCGGGAAAGAATTTGGTAGCGTCGACGGCGCGCAGCGCGGTGACCCTGAGGTGCTCCTTCGGCTTCCTGCCGTGATATCCCGGGACGTCGTCCATTCCGGCGAACCACTGGGTGGTCGCGCGGTAGATGACCGGTGTCTTGTGGCGCCAGCAGTGCATGTAGCTGTGCGTGTGCTTCTCGGAATGGAACAGGGCGCCCGCCTCCCGGATCTTCTCGACGATCTTCGGATTGGCGCTCCAGATGTCGAGCCCCCCGAAGAGCTCGAGCGAGGAAGCGTACCTCCCGTCGCCCATGACGGGAGCC
>DASSJA010000311.1:0-18461 GCA_035691445.1 Burkholderiales bacterium
GCCCGACGGCAAGGGAAGCTGCACCAGGATTCCATGGATGCGGGGATCATTGTTGAGAATCTCCACTTGTCCCAGGATCGCTGATTCCTCCACCGCACCGGGCAACTGGACATCCTGCGAATATAGGCCCACCTCGTCGCAGGCCTTGAGCTTGTTCCGCACGTAGACGCTCGAGGCGGGGTGGTCGCCGACTCGCAGCATTGCGAGGCCGGGGCGCATGCCTTTCGCGACGAGGTTCGCGATTCGCCGAAGGAGCTCCTCGCGGAGCTCGCGCGCGATGGCCTTGCCGTCAATGATGCGAGTCTGCATGCGAAAATCGCCGCACCGGGCACCGAACGGCGCGCATTCTAGCACTCGGCCCTCGTAGCCCTGCCGGAAACGCGTCGGAACCGTGCGATGAGCCGGGGTCTTCGTACGGCAGGGACGAATATCTTTCATAATGTGGGGTAAGCTGCGATTTGATCCCGTGAGACCGGCAGGATAAGCTTCGATCCGGTCCGCGCAAATCCTCCAGCTTTGCCCACGATCCGCACCGAAAGAGGCACGTCATGTCTGCGCTGCCAGAGTTCCCAGCCGCAAACGACCCTGACGCCCAGGAGACCCAGGAATGGCTCGATGCGCTCGAAGCGGTTCTTCAGCGTGAGGGTCCGGAGCGCGCCCACTACCTGCTCGAGAAGCTGGTCGACAAGGCCCGCCGCTCGGGCGCCTATATTCCATTTTCGCTCAATACCGCGTATCTCAACACGATTCCGGTGCACCTGGAGGAGCGCTCCCCCGGGGACCACGCGCTGGAGGAGCGCATCCGCTCGTTCTGCCGTTGGAATGCAATGGTCATGGTGGCCAGGGCGAACAAATCGGACGACGAGCTGGGCGGACACATCGCGAGCTTCGCGTCGGTCGGAACGCTGTTCGGTATAGGCTTCAATCACTTCTGGCACGCGCCGCACGAAGGCCACGGGGGAGACCTGATCTATTTTCAGGGGCATTCGTCTCCGGGAATCTACGCCCGCGCTTTTCTCGAAGGTCGCCTGACCGAGGCGCAGATCCTGAACTTCCGCCGGGAGGTCGACGGCGGCGGCATCTCCTCGTACCCGCATCCTTGGCTCATGCCCGATTTCTGGCAGTTTCCCACCGTATCAATGGGACTGGGGCCGATCCAGGGGATCTACATGGCGAGGTTCTTGAAGTATCTGCACGCCCGAGGATTGGCGGATACGGCAAACCGCAAGGTATGGGTATTCTGCGGCGACGGAGAAATGGATGAGCCCGAGTCGTTGGGCGCAATAGGGCTCGCCGCCCGCGAGAAGCTCGACAACCTGATTTTCATCGTCAACTGCAACCTGCAGCGGCTGGACGGCCCCGTGCGCGGAAACGGCAAGATCATCCAGGAGCTGGAAGCCGATTTCCGCGGAGCAGGATGGAACGTCATCAAGATCATCTGGGGCTCGTACTGGGATCCCTTGTTCGCGCGCGATCTCGAAGGCCGATTGCTGCGCGTCATGGAGGACACGGTCGATGGCGAATATCAGAACTACAAGGCGAACGACGGCGCGTTCGTGCGCAAGCATTTTTTCGGCAAGGACCCAAAGCTCCTCGAAATGGTCTCGCGCATGACCGACGAGGACATATGGCGCCTGAACCGGGGCGGGCACGATCCCCACAAGATCTATGCGGCGTACGCGGCCGCGGTGAAGCTCAAGGATCAGCCTACCGTGATCCTCGCGAAGACCATCAAGGGCTACGGACTGGGCAAGCAGGGCCAGGCAAAAAATCCCACCCACCAGTTGAAGAAAGTCGATATCGCCACGATTCGCGAGATGCGCGACCGCTTCAACGTGCCCATCCCCGACGACAAGCTCGAGGAGCTGCCGCTTTACAAGCCGAAGGACGACGACCCGGTGATGGTCTACCTGCACCAGCGCAGAAAGGCGCTGGGCGGTTACCTGCCTCAACGCCGCCGAAAGGCTGCGAACGCTCCGTCCGTGCCGCCGCTCGATACGCTAGAGCCCTTGCTGAAGGGCTCGGAAGGGCGCGAAGTTTCAACAACCATGGCGTTCGTGCGCCTGCTGACGCTGCTCATTCGTGACAAGAGCATCGGCAAGCACGTCGTTCCCATCGTCCCAGACGAAGCGCGCACTTTCGGCATGGAAGGCATGTTCCGGCAGCTGGCGATCTACTCGTCGGTGGGTCAGAAGTACGAGCCGGTCGACCGAGACCAGGTGATGTACTACCGCGAAGACAAGGCGGGGCAGATTCTCGAGGAAGGTATCAACGAGGCGGGCGCTTTCTCGTCCTGGATCGCGGCTGCGACCTCTTATAGCCACTCGAACCTACCCATGGTGCCTTTCTACATTTTCTATTCGATGTTCGGCATGCAGCGCGTTGGTGACCTCGTCTGGGCGGCGGGTGACCAGCGCGCGCGGGGTTTTCTGCTCGGTGCGACCGCAGGCCGCACCACCCTGAACGGCGAAGGGCTGCAGCACGAAGATGGGCACAGCCATGTGCTCTCGTCGGTGGTTCCGAATTGCATTTCTTATGATCCGACGTTCAACTACGAGCTCGCGGTGATCGTCCAGGACGGTCTGCGCCGCATGGTCGCCGATCAGGAGGACGTGTTCTATTACATTACGGTGATGAACGAAAACTACGAGCATCCGGCGATGCCCGCGGGGGCCGAGCAGGCGATCTTGAAAGGGATGTACGTCTTTCGCGAAGGCTCGAAGAAGAAGCTGCGCGTTCAGCTGCTCGGCTCGGGAACCATCCTGCGCGAGGTCATCGCCGCGGGCGCGCTGCTCGAGGCCGACTGGGGTGTTACCGCGGATGTCTGGAGCGCGACCAGCTTTACGGAATTGCGCCGAGACGGCCTAGCGACGGAGCGTTGGAACATGATGCACCCGGAAGCAAAGCCCAGAGTTCCCTACGTTACGCGATGCCTCGAGAAGCAGGTGGGCCCAGTCGTTGCTGCAACGGACTACATCAAGGCCTTCGCCGATCAGATCCGGCCTTTCGTGCCGAAGGATCGCATCTACAAGGTGCTCGGTACCGACGGATATGGCCGTTCGGATTCCCGCGGGAAATTGCGCAGCTTCTTCGAAGTCGATCGCCACTTCGTGACCATCGCGGCGCTTGCGGCGCTCGCCGAAGGCGGTGAGATCAAGGCGAACGTTGTCTCGGAGGCGATCGGCAAATACGGTCTGGACCCGGAAAAGCCCAATCCGGTGACGGTCTGACCGGACCTGGCCCGGGACGGGCTCGATCCGCACATCTGCGATTCCTGAGCGCAAGAGCATGGCGACAAGAGAGATTTCCGTACCGGACATCGGCGACTTCAAGGATGTCGATGTAATCGAAGTCCTCGTGAAGGCGGGCGATACCGTACAGCCGGAGCAGTCGCTCATCACCGTCGAATCGGACAAGGCGACCATGGAGATTCCATCGCCCGCGGCGGGCGTGGTGAAGGAGTTGCGCATCAAGGCCGGGGACAAGGTCTCGAAGGGAAGCCTTATATTGCTGCTCGATGCGACGGCGGGCGTGCCGACGACCGCGCCGAAAAAATCACCCGAACCCGTTGCAGCGGACCCCGCACCTGCTCGGGCGGCTCCTACGGCGCCGGTGGTTCCAATCGGCAGGCCGGAGCCCGTGCCCCGCGATGTCGCGCGCACGCCGGATTCGGTGCCGCACGCAAGTCCCTCGGTGCGCAAGTTCGCCCGTGATCTCGGCGTCGACCTGCCTCGCGTCAGAGGCTCGGGCCCAAAGGGCCGAATTACCCAGACCGACGTCCAGGAATTCGTCAAAGGAGTGATGAGGGGGGCTGGCACCGTCGCTCCAGCCGCGCGCGGCGGCCTTACTTTTGATCTGCCCGATTGGCCGCAGGTGGATTTCGCAAAATTCGGACCGGTCGAAACGAAACCGCTGTCGCGCATCAGGAAGCTATCTGGAGCGTTCCTGCACCGCAACTGGGTTTCCATTCCGCACGTCACCCAGCATGACGAAGCCGACATCACCGAGCTCGAGGCCTTCCGCAAGGAGAACGCCCAGGTCGCTGAAAAAGGGGGCTTCAAGCTCACGATGCTCGCCTTCCTGGTGAAAGCCTCGGTGAACGCGCTCAAGGAATTTCCGGAGTTCAACGCCTCGCTGGACAAGAGCGGCGACAACCTGATCGTCAAGAAGTACTACCACATCGGAGTCGCGGTCGATACGCCAGACGGGCTGCTGGTGCCGGTGATCCGGGACGCGGACCGCAAGGGCGTTTTCGATCTGGCGAAGGAGCTGGCCGAAGTTTCCAGGGCTGCGCGCGAAAAGAAGCTCAAGCCCGACGCGATGCGCGGCGGCACCTTCAGCATCTCAAGCCTCGGTGGGATAGGCGGCACCGCGTTCACGCCCATCATCAACGCTCCGGAGGTCGCGATCCTCGGCGTGGCGCGGTCGCAGATGCGCCCGGTCTTCAGGGACGGCGCATTCGTTCCGCGCCTGATGCTGCCGTTGTCACTCGCCTACGATCACCGCGTCATAGACGGTGCCGCCGGCGCGCGCTTCACGACCTACCTCGCGTCCGTCCTCTCCGACATCCGCCGCACCCTATTGTGAGGCTGGCGTGGCGCGGATGATCGAGGTGAAGGTGCCGGACATCGGCGATTTCCAGAGCGTCGACGTCATCGAAGTGCTGGTCAAGCCTGGCGAGCGTGTCGCGAAGGAAGCTTCGCTCATCACGCTCGAATCGGACAAAGCGACGATGGAAATTCCATCGTCGGACGCGGGCGTCGTCCGGGAATTGCGGGTCAAGGTCGGGGACAAGGTTTCGAAAGGGAGCGTCATCGCGCTGCTCGAAACCCAGGGCCCCGTTGCTGCGGCGCCTGTGCCGCGCTCTGCTCCTGCCGCCGCCCCTGTGGCCGTCGCGCCCACCGCTTCGACTGCTCCGGCAGCAGCGTATTCCGGAGCCTCGGATCTGAGTTGCGACATGGTGGTCCTGGGCTCGGGACCGGGAGGGTACTCGGCGGCATTCCGGGCGGCTGACCTCGGCCTGAACACCGTTCTGGTCGAGCGCTATCCGGTGCTGGGCGGCGTCTGCCTCAACGTCGGCTGCATTCCTTCCAAAGCGCTCCTCCACGTCGCTGCCGTCATGGACGAGGCGAAGCATCTTTCCGAGCATGGCATCGCCTTTGGCGAGCCCAGGGTGGACCTCGGGGCTTTGCGCGCCTGGAAAGAGAAGGTGGTCAGCAAGCTCACGGGCGGCCTGACCGGCATGGCTCGGGCGCGCAAGGTGACGGTGCTGCAGGGTACGGGCGCCTTCGCCGGGGCGAACCACCTAGCGGTGGAAACGAAAGAAGGCCGCAAGGTCGTCGCTTTCAAGAACGCGGTCATCGCTGCCGGCTCCCAGTCCGCGAAGCTTCCCTTCATCCCGGAGGACTCGCGCATCGTCGACTCGACAACGGCGCTCGAGCTGCGGCAGCGACCCAAGCGCATGCTCGTCATCGGCGGCGGCATCATCGGCCTGGAGATGGGCACGGTCTATTCGACCCTGGGCGCACGGCTCGACGTGGTCGAGGTGCTCGACGGCCTGATGACCGGGGCGGATCGCGACCTGGTCAGGGTATGGCAGGCTTTCAACGCACGCCGCTTCGACAACGTCATGCTGAAAACCAGGACGACCAGGGTCGAGGCTGCAAAGGATGGGCTCAGGGTGACCTTCGAAGGCGAGGCCGCACCGAAGACGCCGCAGGTCTACGACATGATCCTGCTTTCGGTCGGCCGCACGCCCAACGGCAGGAAAATCGGCGCGGAGGCCGCCGGCGTCGCGGTCGATGCGCACGGCTTCGTTCCCGTCGACGATCAGATGCGCACCAATATTCCGCATATCTACGCCATCGGCGACATCGCCCGGGCACCGATGCTCGCGCACAAAGCGGTGCACGAGGGGCACGTGGCCGCCGAGGCCGCCGCCGGACAGAAATCCCATTTCGATGCGCGCGTGATCCCTTCGGTCGCGTATACCGACCCCGAGATCGCGTGGGCGGGGCTCACCGAGGAGGAGGCGAAAAAGCAGGGCGTCGAATTCAGGGTTGCAAAATTTCCATGGGCGGCGTCCGGCCGCGCCATCGCCAACGGCCGCGAAGAAGGTTTCACCAAGCTGCTCTTCTCCGAGGAAACGCGTCGCTTGGTCGGTGGCGCGATCGTCGGTGCTGGCGCCGGGGATCTTATCAGCGAAATCGCGCTCGCGATCGAGATGGGTGCAGACGCCGTGGACATCGGCAAGACCATCCATCCGCATCCGACGACGAGCGAATCGGTCGGGATGGCCGCCGAGCTGTACGAGGGCGTGTGCACCGACTTGCCTCCGGCGACGCGGCGATGACCCAGGATGAGTTGAAGCAATCGGTCGCCCGTGAAGCAGTCAAGCACGTGGTGGCGGACGCTGTCGTCGGTGTCGGCACGGGTTCAACCGCCGATTTCTTCATCGACGAGCTCGCGAAGATCAAAAACAGGATCTCGGGCGCGGTGGCGAGCTCCGAAAGGTCGGCCGGGAGGCTCAAGGGGCACGGCATCCGGCTGTTCGATCTCAATAGCATCAACGAGCTGCCAGTGTACATCGACGGTGCAGACGAGATCACCGAACATCTGGCGATGATAAAGGGGGGAGGCGGCGCGCTCACGCGGGAGAAAATAGTAGCCGCGGTGGCCAGGAAATTCGTCTGCATCGCCGACGAGTCCAAGCTCGTGCCGGTGCTCGGAAGATTTCCGTTGCCGGTGGAAGTGATACCGATGGCGCAGGCCTTCGTCGCCCGCCAGATAGTGAAGCTCGGCGGTCAGCCCAAACTGCGACACGGTTTCACGACCGACAACGGCAACGTTATCCTCGACGTGCTCGGGCTCTCTATCCTCAACCCGGTCGAGTTGGAGGCTGCGGTCGACAGCATCACGGGTGTGGTCACCAACGGGCTGTTTGCCAGGCGCGGTGCCGACGTGCTGTTGCTGGGAACGAAATCCGGCGTGAAAACGGTCGCCAGGAAGTAAGGCGCTTACTTGTCCGGCGGCACGTAGCCCGATGCCACGTCCGCCCCGGAGCCAAAGAAGTGCTTCTCCATCTGCTCGGCGAGATACTTTCGGGCGCGCGAGTCGGCGAGATTCAGCCGGTTTTCGTTGATCAGCATGGTCTGATGCTTGATCCAACCCTGCCAGGCTTCCTTGGAGACGTTCTCGTAGATGCGCTTACCGAGCTCGCCTGGATAAGGCGGAAAATCGAGCCCTTCCGCCTCGCGCCCGAGCTTCACGCATTTCACCATTCGCGCCATCATCTGCTCCTTTGGAACATCGTGTCGATTCTAGCGTGTCCGCGCCCAGGCTAGAGCGGCTTGACCAGAACCTTCGAGCTCCGTTGATAGTTGTATAGCTCCTTCTTTTCCCCGGGCAGCGCGTCGACATTGGACTCGGCAAACCCGCGCTCGATGAACCAGTGCGTCGCTCGCGTCGTCAGCACGAAGAGCCGCTTGATCTTGTGAGCACGGGCTTGTGTCTCGATATGCTGCATTAGACGTTCCCCGTAGCCGGCGTCGCGATAGTCGGGCCGTACTGCCAGACACGCAAGCTCGCCTGCACCATCACTCGCGAAGGGATAGAGCGCGCCGCAGCCGACGATGACGCCATCGTGCTCGATTACCGAGAACCTGTCGATCTCGCGCTCGAGCAGCTCGCGCCCGCGGCGGACCAGCGTTCCGTCCTCCTCGAGCGGTTCGATCAGCTTGAGTATCCCGCCCGCGTCGTCGATCGCCGCGGCGCGCAACTTCACGACCTTGTCGGCGGTGATCATCGTGCCAGACCCCTCATGAGTGAACAGCTCGACCAGGAGAGCACCCGGTACCTTCCGGCTGATGACGTGGGCACGCTGGACACCGCCCCGCACCGCCTCGACAGCGTGAGCAAGGTAAAGCCGCGTGTCGTCGGTGAGCCGATTGGCACGAGCGAGCAGATCGGCGGCCTCATTAGCGGTCAGCTCGGCGAGCAGCTCGCCTTCCTTTTCTTCGACCGGCGCGTCGGAGAGGAAGATGAGCTTCTCGGCGCCCAGCGCCGAGGCTGTTGCGACCGCGACGTCCTCCATCGCGAGATTGAAGACTTCTCCGGTGGGCGAGTAACCCACAGGAGAAACGATCGCTATGTTCCCCGCGTCGAGGCAGCCGGAGATCGCCTGCGAGTCGACCTTGCGAACCGAACCCGTGTACTGGAAGTCGATTCCGTCGTGAACGCCCATAGGCCGCGCGGTGATGAAGTTACCTGAAACGGTGTTGATTGCCGCGCCTGCCATCGGAGAATTCGGCAGACCCAGGGAAAGCAGTGCATCGATCTCCACGCGCAACAAACCGACCGCTTCCTTCACACATTCGAGCGCAACCGGGTCGGTAATTCGCAGTCCCTTCGCGTAGCTCGATTGAACTTTGCGGCGTTTGAGCTGCGCCTCGATCTGCGGACGAGAGCCGTGCACGAGCACGACGCGGATCCCGGCGCTATGCAACAGGTTGATATCATGCGCCAGCTCGACGAACCTGCGTTCCTCGAACATTTCCCCGCCGAATGCGAGGACGAAGGTCCTGCCGCGGAACGCATGGAAATAGGGCGCTACAGAGCGAAACCAGTCCACAAACTGGGGATCGAGACGGGTCGGCATGGTCGTCTTTTTCTCGAGGAAGCCCGATTCTAGCAATCGCCCCACAGGGCCTGCATTGCCGCTATCACGGCAAGCGGAGCGGTCTCCGTGCGCAGCACGCGGGGTCCGAACCGCACGGGGATGAAGCCGGCTGCTTGCACCCGCCGTTCCTCGTGGGGGGCGAGCCCCCCCTCCGGTCCGACGAGCAGGGTCACCCCGTCGGAGGGGACCAGCGCCTTCAAGTCTTGGCCTGCATCGGGTGCCAAAACCAGCCTTCGTCCACCGCCCGCCTGCTCGAGAAATGCGGAGATGTCGGTGATCGAGGCGACCTCGGGAATGCGATTACGCCCGCATTGCTCGCAAGCGGCGATGACCACATTGCGCCAGTGGTTTACCCGCTTTTCGGCCCGGTCACCGGAAAGCTTTACCACGGAGCGCTCGCTCGCGAGCGGCAAGATTCTCCAGACTCCGAGCTCGGTGGATTTTTGCAAGGTGACATCCATCCGGTCGCCGCTCGACACGCACTGGGCAAGCGTGATAGAGAGCGGTGACTCGCGCTCGAGGGTCCGCTTCGATAACACGCGGGCGCGTGCGTCCGCCGAGGAAATCCGCGTCAGCTCGCCGGAAAATTCCCCGCCCTGGCCGTTGAACAAGGTGATGGCATCGCCGCGGCGCAGGCGCAGGACCACGCAGTGACGCGTCGCGCGCTCTGGCAATCTGATTTCGGTGCCGAGGGAAAGCTCAACCGGGGCAAAGAATCGCGGCGTGGGGCGAGAGGCAAGGGTTTTCATGCTACGATTTCAAGCATATCTGACGTGTTCCTGTTCGCAACAGACGGCCCCCGGTTCCGCCTTGGCGGACCTCGAATAACCCTCTGATTTCACGCGAACTACGGCTTTTTTTGGTGCCGCGCTGCTATAATTCTCCGGCATAAGAATACCTCTGGGGGAGAACGGTTCACCTAAGAAATCGGTCGCACCAAGTGCTCTCGTCGCGTTGCTCCCAGGCGGGAAATGGTGGTTCAGACCGCGACGATACCGAGCGGTGCCCCCGTACCTCCGAGCTCGTGCTCGATCCGAGGTACGCTCGAGCGGGCGCATGACGATCTGGAAAGGAAGCAGAAAAAATGAAGCTTTGTCGTTACGGCAGAAACGGATTCGAAAAACCGGGCGTCATCGACGCGCAGGGGCAACTGCGCGATTTTTCCGGGGCGATTTCCAATATCGACCAGGAAACGATCTCGTCGAAGGGGTTGGCGAGACTTCGCAAAATTCGCCCGGAGTCGTTGCCCCTGGTACGCGGCAATCCGCGATTCGGCGTCCCTTATACCGGCATCTCCAAGTTCGTTGCAATCGGTCTCAATTACGTCGACCACGCGCACGAGGCGGGCTTGCAGATACCGGCAGAGCCCGTGGTGTTCATGAAAGCCACGACCTGCATCAGCGGCCCGAACGACGACATCCAGCAGCCACGCAGCTCCACGAAGCTCGACTACGAAGTCGAGATTGCAATCGTCATCGGAGCTCGAGCCAAGTACGTGTCCGAGGAGAAGGCGCTGGACTACGTCGCAGGCTATACCATCGTCAACGACGTATCCGAGCGTGCTTTCCAGCTGCAGTCCTCGCAGTGGGACAAGGGCAAGGGCTGCGATACCTTCGGGCCCATCGGGCCTTGGCTCGTGACGACCGACGAGATCACCAATCCCCAGACGCTTGACGTGTGGCTGGACGTCAACGGCGAGCGCAGGCAATCCTCCAACACCAGGAACATGATCTTCTCCTGCGCCAGGCTGGTCTCGTATGTCAGCAACTACATGACCTTGCTGCCCGGCGACATCATCACCACGGGCACTCCGGCCGGCGTCGCTTTGGGAATGAAACCGACCCAAGCGTGGCTGAAGCCTGGGGATGTAGTAACCCTGGGCATCAAGGGCCTCGGGGAGCAGCGGCAAAAGGTGATTTCTTACACAAGCAAGTAAGCGGACCCCTTGCCGCTCACACCTGGCTTGATATGGTAGCCGCAAGAACTCGGTTGTCGGCCTAGGGTCAAAGAACGAGTCCAGAAGGTTGCTCCCTCGCTGATTTTGTCGGAGACGAGCATGAGAGTGATCGTCCTCGGAGCCGGCGTCATCGGTACGACCAGTGCCTGGTATCTGGCGCGCGCGGGCCACGAGGTGACGGTGGTCGACCGGCAGCCCGAAGCCGCGCTCGAGACGAGCTTTGCCAACGGCGGGCAGATCTCGGTCAGTCATTCCGAACCCTGGGCAAACCCCACTGCTCCACTGAAATTCCTGCGCTGGATCGGACGCGAAGACGCTCCGCTGCTTTTCCGGCCGCGGGCCGATCTCGACGAGTGGCTTTGGGGGGCGCGCTTCCTGTTGGAGTGCTTGCCTCACAGAGCGCGCCGCAATACCGATGCCGCGTTCGCGCTGGCGCTCTACAGCAGGGATCAGCTACGGCAACTGCGGCGCGACACCGCGATCAGCTACGACAGCGGGGTGTCCGGCATATTGCATCTCTACGAGGAGAAGCGCGAATTCGAGCACGCAACCGAGCAGGCCGAGATACTCCAGGGACGCGGACTGGACCTGGAAATCGTGACTCCCGAGGAGTGCATGCAAATCGAGCCGGCTCTCAGGCATTCCAAAATCGGGGTGGCAGGCGGCGCCTACGCGGCTTCGGACGAAAGCGGCGATGCGCAGCGCTTCACTAGCAATCTGTCGGATCTGTGTCGCGCCCAAGGTGTCAGCTTCCGATTCAAGGTGAGCGTGAAACGCCTGGAAGCGGCGCGCGGAGCAATAGAGCGCGTCGTGATCGACGACGAGGCGGGGATCGAGGAATCGCTGCGCTCGGACGCCTACGTAGTCGCGCTGGGCAGCTACAGCCCGCTATTGCTGCGGCAGATTGGAATATCGATTCCGGTCTACCCGGTAAAGGGCTATTCGGTCACTCTGCCGCTTGCGCAAGACGACATGGCTCCCCGCACGAGCCTGACAGACCACGCGCGCAAGATCGTAATTACCCGGCTGGGCGACCGCTTGCGCGCGGCCGGTACCGCCGAATTGAACGGGTACGACACCGAGATGAACGAATCCCGCTGCCAAGCGCTGGTCAGGCGCTGCTTCGAGTGGTTCCCGAGATTGGGGAGCGCCGAGAACGTCCGATTCTGGACCGGTTTACGGCCGGCCACACCGAGCAACCTCCCGCTCATTGGACGCTCGAAATACCCCAACCTCTTTCTCAACACCGGGCATGGAACGCTGGGGTGGACGCTTGCGTGCGGGTCGGCCCGCGCGCTCGCGGACATTATGAGCGGTCGCAAGCCGGAGCCTGAATTCGGGTTCCTCGGGATTGAGCCAAAAACAAAAAGGGCGACCTCTTCGGTCGCCCCTCGTCTTACCGGCTAGGACGGGTCTCAGGCCGCCTTGGCCCCTCCGGCCGCCCGCTTTTTCGATGCCACCAGTCTGGGCTTGGGCACGGAATCGACGGTGAGCTCACGCACGAAATTCGGGAGCGCAAACAGCGCCTGATGCGTGGCGCCGTTGAAGTACTGCAGGTGGGAGAGCCCACGATTGCCAATCCGAATGTCGATCTCTCCGGCGTTCAAGGCTGCGACGTCGGTCGAATCGGAGCACGCGCACATCGACCACAGACAGCCATAGAGCGGTATGAACATCGTATACGGCCGCGCAATCTTGAACAGCTTCGCGAGTCGCGCATAGAGCAGTTTCACCCGCTCGGGTCGCGACCAGGGCGAACCCATGTGCAGGGTTAGAACTCCGGCAGTCGCGAGGGCGCGCTTGCAATCGCGGAAAAAGGCCTCTTCGTATAGCGCGGTCGCGGGACCGATGGGATCGGGCAGGTCGAGCGCTATGTGATCGAACTTCTCCTTGGTCTCCGCCAGATACTTCAGTCCGTCTTCGATAAGCAACTTGAGCTTGGGATTGTCGAACACGCCGCGGTGGATAGCGCCAAAGTGCTCTTTGGCGATTTCGACGACCTTCCCGTCGAGCTCGACCATGACGACTTGCTCAATGGAGGGATGCTTGAGCGCCTCCTCCGCCGCTCCCCCGTCGCCGCCGCCAATGATCAGCACGCGCTTCGGCGCCAGATGAGCAGTCAGCGCGGGGTGCATCAGGGTTTCATGGTAGACGAACTCCTCGCGCTCGGAGGTCATGAAGCAGCCGTCCAAGCGGAAGAGTTTCCCGAACTGAGGCGTCTCGTGGATTTCCAGACCCTGGAAGCGCGTCTTCGAGGCCTCGATCAGCTTCGAGGAGCGCAGAAAGAAGCCGTAGTCCCCGTTCAACCACTCGTACATGAAGCGCTTGTCGCGCGGCACGTCGTGCTGGACATGTTCCTCGGGACGATAGACATCCATCAGGTCGGCGACGACCTGGCGCGCCTTAGCGCTATTGTCCTGCGTGTAATTGCAGACGTAGACGTCGAGGGTGACGCTCTGGAGCTCCGGCCACGTATGGATGGCGAGGTGCGACTCCGCCAGCACCACCGTGCCTGTGACTCCGCCACCGTCGAACTCGTGGAACAGGTCGCCGAGTATCGTAAGGCCGGCCCTGTTGATGGAGTCGTGACAAAAACGACGCAGCCCGGCCGCGTCAGTCAGATACCGTGCATCCCCCCCGCAACGGTACAGATTGGCAACTATGTGTAATCCGTCCAATTTGCATAAATCCCCACGAGCGTTGATGACCGAGATGCAGAACTACGATGCATGCATCTCCCCAATTGCCGCATCGATCAGCTTGCGAGCGATGCTGATTCTAGCAGGCAAACGCGGCAAATCTTCAATATTTTCGAGGTTGAACCAGCGCGCGTCCTCGATTTCCGCATCGTCGATTCGAATTTCTCCGCTTTCATAGTCGGCGAAGAACGCGATCATCAGCGAATGTGGAAACGGCCAGGGCTGACTGGCGAAGTAGCGCACCTTGCACACCCGGATACCGACTTCTTCATAGACCTCTCGTTCCAGACACTGCTCCAGCGTTTCGCCCGGTTCCACGAACCCCGCCAGGGCGCTGTATACGCCCTTCGCAAACCGCGGTGAGCGCGCGAGCAGCAATTCTCGTCCGCGCCTCACCAGCCCCATCACCGCCGGCGCCAGCCGCGGATACGCCACCAACCTGCACGTCGGGCATTCGCGGCTGCGCTCACTGGCGTGAGCCACTGTCGCCGCGCCGCACGCCCCGCAATACTGGTGCGTCCGGTCCCAATCGACAATCTGAAGCGCACGGCCGGCCAGTGCGAACTGCGCCTCATCGAGCGCGCCGAACAGCGCGCGCAACCCCTGCCACACCCACCCCTGCGGCGGCTCCGCGCCTGCCGCAAGCTCGGCGGCGAAACAATGCTGCCCGCCGAGGACCCCAAGATATTGTATTCGCTGGGGCATCATACCCAAAATCTTGGGGTGATTGCAATGGGGAAGGGCAGGCGGCGGTGGTGAGGTCACCAGGAGCTCGGTGCCGCGAAAAACGAACCAGAGCGAACGCTCGGGGGGATCGGCGGGAGCTTGCACGGCTGGCGCGTAGCTCGCAGGCCATTGGAAGGGCACGGGCATGGACTGGGCCCGCTGAGGAGCCCGCGAGGCGGTCAGCCTCGGCGCAGCCGCCGTATCAGGCTCGACGTGTCCCAGCGCCCGCCGCCCATCTTCGAAATCTCGTCGTAGAAGCCCGCTACGGTTTGCGTGACAGGGAGTTGCGCGCCGGTCTGTCTTGCCGTCTCGGCGCAGATACGCAGATCCTTTCGCATCCAGTCCACCGCGAAGCCGAAGTCGAACTTGTCGTCGACCATGGTTTTGCC
Source organism: Burkholderiales bacterium (assembly GCA_035691445.1). Classification (GTDB taxonomy): domain Bacteria; phylum Pseudomonadota; class Gammaproteobacteria; order Burkholderiales; family SG8-39; genus VBDM01. Next base: position 14,449 of record DASSJA010000311.1, read on the forward strand.
GCGGTTTTCCATCTGCCAGGATTGCGCTGCGCCCTTGGAGATCACGTCGAGCACGAGCTTCGCGTCGAGGCCAGCCTTGAGGGCAAAATTCAATCCCTCCGCGAGTCCCTGGACGAGCGCGGCGATGCAGATCTGATTGACCATCTTGGTGAGCTGACCCGCTCCGGAGGGGCCCAGGAGCGTAACCGCTTTGGCAAAGTGGGCGATCACCGGCTTCGCTCGCTCGAACGCCGCAGGCTCGCCTCCCACCATGACGGTGAGCTGGCCGTTCTCGGCACCCGCTTGGCCCCCGGAGACCGGTGCGTCGAGGAAGTCGAATGCCCGTTTTTTCGCCTCGGCGGCCAGCTCCCTCGCCACCTTTGCGGAGGCCGTAGTGTGGTCGACGAATATCGCGCCTTTGGCCATTTTCTGGAAGGCGCCGTTGAGCCCCAGCGTTACTTCGCGCAGATCCGGATCGTCGCCCACGCAGGAGAATACGATCTCGGCTCCCTCGGCCGCCTTCGCGGGAGTCTCGGCGAGGCGGCCCTTGTGCTTGGCGACCCAGGCCTCGGCCTTGGCGCGGCTGCGGTTGTACACGGTGACCTCGTGCCCGCCTTTGGCCACGAGATGTCCGGCCATGGGAAAGCCCATGACGCCGAGTCCGATGAATGCGAGTTTGCTCACTTCGCCTCCGTTGCGGTTTTGCTCGCCAAGCGAGCGAGATTCGCCGATAATTATAAGGTTTCAACCCACCCTCTCGAGTCTTTCCGAGGAATGAGCCAGGACTTGACCAACGCGATTCGCGCGTTGGCCATGGACGCCGTGCAGGCGGCAAACGCGGGTCATCCCGGGATGCCCATGGGAATGGCCGAAATTGCGCTGGCGCTGTGGGGGCGGCATCTGCGCCACAACCCGGCCAATCCGAAATGGGCCGACCGTGACCGCTTCGTGCTTTCCAACGGCCACGGCTCGATGCTGCTGTACGCCCTTCTGCATCTCACCGGATACGACCTGTCCCTGGAGGAGCTGAAGCGTTTTCGCCAGTTGCACTCCAGGACCCCGGGCCATCCCGAATACGGCCGTGCGCCGGGCGTGGAGACGACCACGGGTCCGCTGGGCCAGGGACTGGCGAACGCGGTCGGCATGGCGATTGCCGAGCGCCTTCTTGCGGCCGAATTCAACCGCCCGGGATTCGGCTTGGTCGATCACCACACCTACGTGTCGGTTGGCGATGGCTGTTTGATGGAAGGCATCTCGCATGAGGCTTGCTCCCTGGCGGGGACCTTGGGCCTCGGAAAGTTGATCGCGGTCTACGATGACAACCAGATCTCCATAGATGGTGAAGTGAAAGGCTGGTTCCGCGACGACACGCCCAAGCGCTTCGAGGCGTACGGCTGGCACGTGGTCCCCAAGGTCGATGGCCACGACGTCGAGGCCGTCGACCGCGCCATCCGCTCCGCCAAGGCCGTCGCGGACAGGCCCAGCCTCCTGTGCTGTCAGACCGTGATCGGCAAAGGATCGCCCAGACGCGCAGGGACCGCCAAGGCGCACGGCGAGGCGCTCGGTCCGGACGAAGTCGCTGCGACGCGCGCGGCGATCGGCTGGGGCTATCCACCGTTCGAGGTGCCGGGGCACGTCTATGACGGCTGGGATGCGAGAAAAAAGGGCGCGGCCCTCGAGCGCACTTGGAACGAGAAACTCGCCGCTTATGGGAAGGCACACCCCGAGCTTGCGCGTGAATTTCGCCGCCGCATGGCGGGCGATCTTCCGGAGAGTTGGGGTGCGCGGTGCCGGGATCTCCTCGAAAAGACCCTCGCCAAAGGGGAGTCCATAGCCACCCGGAAGGCCTCGCAGAACGCGATCGAGGGGCTCGCCCCTATCCTGCCCGAGCTCGTCGGCGGATCGGCCGACCTCACCGGTTCGAATCTGACACAGTGGTCGGGTTCCAAGGCGATCGGACAGGAGGGCGGAGGGAACTACCTCTTCTATGGTGTGCGCGAATTCGGCATGAGCGCGGTGATGAACGGCTTGGCACTCCACGGAGGGGTCATTCCTTACGGCGGCACCTTTCTCACTTTCTCGGACTATTCGCGGAACGCGCTGCGCATGGCAGCGCTGATGAGGATCCGCTCGATTTTCGTTTTCACCCACGACTCGATCGGTCTGGGCGAGGACGGCCCCACCCACCAGTCGATCGAACACGCCGCAGCGCTGCGCGCCGTTCCCGGCATGGACGTCTGGCGCCCCTGCGATACGGTCGAGTCGGCGGTCGCCTGGATGGCGGCGATCGAGCGGAGAGACGGGCCGAGCTCGCTGCTCTTTACGCGGCAGGGCGTACCGTTTCAGAAGCGCGATTCGCATACGGTCTCGGCGATCAGCCGCGGCGGCTACGTCCTGGCGGACGCGCAGGAGCCCAGGGCCATCATTCTCGCGACCGGCTCGGAGGTTCAGCTTGCTCTGGCGGCAAAACACAGGCTCGCGGAGGAAGGCATTGCCGTTCGCGTCGTTTCGATGCCCTGCACCTCCGTCTTCGATCGGCAGCCTCCGATGTACCGGGACGTGGTGCTGATTCCGACGCTACCCAAGATCGCGGTCGAGGCGGGCGTGAGCGATTACTGGCGCAAATACGTGGGGCTAGAGGGCGCCGTGGTGGGCATTGACCGCTACGGCGAGTCGGCTCCCGGAGCGAAGCTGTTCGAGCATTTCGGCTTCACCGCCGACAATGTGATGAAAGCGGTGAAACGCCTTTTGAAATAGAGAGGAAGTTTGCATGACCATTCGAGTCGCTATCAACGGCTACGGCCGCATCGGTCGGAATATCCTGCGTGCGCACTATGAGGGCGGGAAGAGGCACGACCTGCAATTCGTCGCCATCAACGATCTAGGCAACGCCGAAACGAACGCTCACCTCACTCGCCACGATACCGTGCACGGGAAATTCCCCGGTTCGGTAGCCGTGGCGGGTGACGCCATGCTCGTGAATGGCGACCGAATCCAGGTTTGCGCGAAACGCAACCCCGCGGAGCTCCCCTGGAAGGATCTCAAGGTGGATATGGTGCTCGAGTGCACCGGCCTGTTCACCAGCAAGGAGAAAGCGTCGGCGCATCTGGCGGCCGGCGCGAGAAAGGTGATCATCTCGGCACCGGGGGCGAAAGACGTCGACGCGACCGTGGTCTACGGTGTGAACGAGAAAACGCTGAAAGCGGCGCATACGGTAATCTCGAACGCCTCCTGCACCACGAATTGCCTTGCGCCGCTGGTAAAGGCGCTCGACGACCGCATCGGCGTCGTTAGCGGCCTGATGACCACGGTGCACAGCTACACCAACGACCAGGTACTGACCGACGTCTATCACGAGGACCTGCGGCGGGCGCGCTCGGCCAGCATGAACATGATCCCGACCAAGACCGGAGCGGCTGCTGCCGTGGGTCTGGTGCTTCCGCACCTGAACGGCAAGCTCGACGGCTTCTCCATTCGCGTCCCGACGATCAACGTGTCGCTCGTCGACCTGTCCTTTGTGGCGAAGCGCCCGACCACCGTCGATGAGGTCAACAATGCGGCAAAACAGGCCTCCGAAACGGACCTGAAGGGCATTCTCGAATACAACAAGGAGCCGCTCGTCTCGATCGACTTCAACCATAACCCCGCCTCCTCGGTGTTCGATGCGACGCTCACCAAGGTCTCCGGCGGTACGCTGGTAAAGGTGTATTCCTGGTACGACAACGAGTGGGGATTCAGCAACCGCATGCTCGATGTGGCGGTTGCCTTGATGGCCGCCAAGTAGCATGCCCGTTTTGCGGATGTCGGACCTCGAGTTGAGGAACAAGCGGGTGTTTATGCGCGTCGATTTCAATGTCCCGATCCGGGACGGGAAATTGACCGACGACACTCGTATCCGTGCCTCGCTCCCGGGCATCAAGGAGGCGCTCTCTCGCCGCGCCCGCCTGCTTCTGGCGTCCCACCTCGGCAGGCCCGCCGAGGGTCTGCTCGATGAGAAGGAGTCGCTTGCTCCCGTCGCGAAACACCTATCGGCG
>DASSJA010000312.1:0-4679 GCA_035691445.1 Burkholderiales bacterium
CGCGTCCCGCCCACAGGCCGATCGAGAGGGAAAACCGGTCCGCGCCGAACTCGTCGTCGAAATAGGCGGCGACGCGCGCGCTGTTCTCGGGCGGCAGACCCTCGATGGCGAAGTAGTCCCACACGATGAATTCGTCCACCCAGGGTGCGAGCAGGGCATAGTCCTGACTGTATTCGATCGAGTTGCGCGTCAGGTCGCCGCGGCTGACTTTGACGTCGAGCGCGAACGTCTTGCCGTGCCTGTGGACGGCCTCGGAAAGCTGCCGGACGACGCCGGCAACCTCGCGCGACCGCCACTCGCCGAGCACGTGGTCGTGCCAGTCGATGCCGCCGCGGGAGACGCGCGGCCAGTCGGGCCGGCCGGTCGCCTTCTCGAACGCGGCGAGGCTGCGCCCGTCGAAGCAGTGCTTGTCATAGAACAATTCGGTGATGGCGATGGTATCCGCGCTTGTCGACGCGGCGAGCGCTTCGGTGGCCTCGATGAGCTGGCGGCCGAAGTCCCCGTGGGCGAGCTCGATCAGGCACACGACGTCCTTGCTCCGCTTTCCGTCGACATCCACCGACGCCGCTTCCGGGTGCTCGGCGAGGTAGCGCGAGGCGAACACGTCGAATATCGCGGTAGTCCGGTATCCGCGCGCGCGCAGCGCGCCGACGGCCTCCTCGAGCATGTCCCCGCCGCTTCGCGCTTGCTCCGGGCTCCACCACTTTTCGTGCCCCGGCCAGCGGAAGTGAACCCAGTCGGCACGGCCCGCCGAGACGCCGACCCGGTTGACGTAGCGCGCCTGCGGCGTGGCGAGCAGGGTGCGGTACGCGTCGCGCCAATCGCGCCAGCCGTCGAAGTGGATCGCGATCGCGGTGGTCGTGCGCTGCGGCACGAGAGGCAGCGCCGCCGCATCCGCGCCGCCCGGGGCCGATTGCTTCACCCCCAGCCGGTATCCGGCTCCCAACGCGCCGGCGAGAAGCAGCGCGCCCGCGACAAGCCAGGCGCGCCGCGTCGTAGCGGCGCGCACGGGCGCACCCGGATCGCGTCGCTCGAGCTTGTTCCATTCCTCGGCCTCGCTGCGCGCTTCGGCCCAGATCGAGTACAGGACCACGGCGTTGTAGAAATGCGAGAAGAAGATGAGCAGGGCGGCATAGGGAAGGTAGAGCAGATCGCGCGGCGTCCTGTCGAGCAGGACAGCGACCACGGCCGCGCCGAGGAGGAACATCCATCCGAGATAAGCGATCCATTCCCAGCGTTCCAGGGCGAACCCGCCGCTCAGGACCGCGACGGGGAGCAGGACCACCGCCGCGGCCTGCAGGAGCGGAACCGCGACCATGTTGAAGAAATTGAACGCCAGGAACAGGCCGAAGGCGCCGTAGCGCGGATTGCCCAGCATGTCGCGGTTGAGGAGCACGATCTTCAGATAGCTGCGCACCCAGCGCACTCGCTGTTTCCACAGGCCCGCGAGCGTATGCGGGCATTCGGCGAGCACGCGCGTCGCCGCGCCATAAACCACTTTCGCGCCGTGTCGGTGCAGGCGGAAGGTCAGCTCGAGGTCTTCGCCCCAGATCTCGCGGAACCCGCCGACCCGGCGCAGCAACTCGGCACGGACCAGGCCCAGGTTTCCGGAGATGATCGGCAGCACGCCGATCATCGACAGGGCGCGCCGCACGAAACCGGTGCCGATGTGGGACGTGACGACCAGCATCTTTTGCAGCGGCCCGCGGGGGGCGAGCGGTGTGTCGTTCCCGCTCACCGCGCCCACTTCCGGATCGACGAAATACGCCACGCCAGCGCGCAGCGTGTCCGGCTCGAAGACGCTGTCGGCGTCGGTGAAAAGGATGATCTCGCCCGTCGCCGCGGCCAAGCCGCGGTTGAGCGCCGCCGCCTTGCCGGTGTTCGGCTGGCGCAGGCAGCGCAGCCGCGGATCGGCGAGGAAGGGCTGGATCGCGGCAGCGGTCCCGTCGGTCGAGCCGTCGTCGATCACGATCACCTCGAACCGCGGATGGTCGCAAGCGAGCACCGATGCGAGCGAGGCGGCGATCGTTTTTTCCTCGTTGAACGCGGGGATGAGCACGCTCACCGTGGGCGCGTAGCCCGCTGCCCCCGCGCGCCTCGCGAGTCGCCGCGCCCAGAACGGGTACGCGAGGGTGAGGGGATAGTAGGCGAGCGATACCAGCCCGAAATAGAAGCACACCGCGCCGAACAGGAAGAAAACGGCGAGCGCGAGGTCGAGCATCATCCGCGGTGGCCCTCGCGATGGAGGCGGACGAGGGCGTCGAAGATCGCGGGGGCCTTGAGCGCGTGCGCGCCGATTCTCGCGTTGATCTCGAGCAGGCGCGGGAGTCCGCTCGCGTCGCGCCGGATGTCGATGTCCATCGGACCGCGGAGGCCCACGGCCGCGGCGGCGGAGCACGCGAGCCGCGCAACGTCGGGCGCGTCCGAGCGCTCGACTTCGAGGGCGTTGCCGACCCGGCCGTCCTTGAGAATTTTCTTCTCGAGCACTCCGATCGCCGCCGGTTCGCGCCGCGGATCGGGATGGACGACGATCAGCACGTCGTACTCGGTGCCGGGCATGAATTCCTGCCACACCGGATCCCAGGCCGTCGGCGCGACCCCCGGGCCTTCGTGCACGACGACGTCGCGGCCGCCGCGCCCCACGCGCGGGCGCGAGACCACGGGGAACCCGAGCGAGCGCACCGCCGCCGAATCGGCATTTCCGATGGCGCTGCGCGGAACCGCGACCCCCGCGCGGCCGAGCGCACGGGCCGTCTCCCACTTGTCGTTGCATATCCGCACGGAGCCGGGCTCGCCGATGTACACGCTGACGCCGCTGCGGCGAAAGTCGTCCGCAGCCTGCGCGACCTTGATCAGCTCCTCGGAAACCGTCGGGACGAGCCAGGAGACTTTTTGTGCTGCCACGAGTTTCAGCAGAACCGGGACGTACGCCGGGTTGAGCGCGGCCGGAACCTGGAAGAAGGAATCGGCTTCGTGCGGGACGGGCCGCATGTCCACCCCGGTCACCGTGAAGCCCCGCGATCTGAGCGCGGCGACCGCGGCAACGCCGGACGGGCCTCCGACTCCGGTCACCAGCACAGCGTCTCGCGTCATTCCGGTTTCACGCCGCCCGCCTTGACGACCTTGGCCCACAGCCCGTATTCGCGGCGGATGATCGCGTCGAGCTCCTCGGGCGTGCTCCCCGCGGCGATCGACCCTTGAGCGAGCAGGCTCTCCCTGGTTTCGGGCGCGTTGACGATCGCCGCGGTATCGCGCTGGATCTCGAGAACGACGGGCCGGGGAATGCCGGCGGGCCCGAGGAGGGCGTACCAGTAGTCGATCTCGAATCCTTTCAGCCCGGCCTCCGCCGTGGTCGGCACCTCGGGCAGGCCCGGATAGCGGCGGTGGCTCGCGACGGCGAGCGCCCTGAGCCTGCCGCTCCTGATCAGCTGCATTCCGGAGAGCACCGACGCGTAGGTGATGTCGGTCTCGCCGGCGAGCATCGCGGTCATCGCCGGGGCGATGCCCTTGTACGGAACGTGGGTCATGCGCGTTCCGGTGAGCTGCGTCATCAACTCGCCTCCGAGGTGCACGGGCGTGCCCACGCCCGAGGATGCGAACTTGACCGCGCCCGGGTGCGAGCGCGCGTACTCGATCAGCTCGGTGAGCGTTTTCGCGGGCGCCGAAAGGCTCGCGAGGATCACGACGGGCGCGGTTGCGACCAGCGTGATGCCGGCGAAATCCCGGGTGATGTCGAAAGGCAGGCTCGGGTAGAGCGCGGCGTTGCTCGCATGCGAGGAGAAGGCCATGATCAGGGTATAGCCGTCGGGCGCGCTTTTCGCGGCGATCTCGGTGGCGATGTTGCCCGCCGCGCCGGCGCGGTTCTCGACGACGACCGGCTTTCCCCATCGCTCGGTGAGCTTCTGCGCGACCAGGCGCGCCATGATGTCGACGCCGCCCCCCGGGGGAAAGCCCACCAACATGCGCACCGGCTTCGTGGGATACTGGGCGCCGGCAGGAAGGGATGCGACGATCAGGGCGAGTCCGCTCAAGAACCTTTTCATTGCCATTCCCCGACGTGAAGTTTGGACAACTCTAGCACCTACGAAGTCTTCGCGATCAGGTACGCGAGCCTCTCCGGCCGCAAGGCGAGCGAGAACTTCATTGGCGGGGACCCGCACGAGGCGGCGAGCGATCTCGACTACTACGTGTGGCTCGCGCGATCGGGCTCGCGGACCTTCGTCATAGACACCGGCTTCGACGCCGGGGTCGGCGCCCGGCGCGGTCGCCGGATGATGACCCCGCCGGGCGAGAGCCTGAAGCGCCTGGGTGTCGACGCCTCGAAGGTGGAGGACGTGATCATCACCCACCTTCACTACGATCACGTCGGCAATTTCGGCCTTTTCCCGGCGGCGACCTTCCATCTCCAGGACGACGAGATGGCCTACGCCACCGGTCGGAACATGGCTCACCGGTTCTTCAGCCAGGCCTACGAGGTGGACGAGGTCGTGGCGATGGTGCGCGAAGTCTACAAAGGCCGCGTGCGTTTCCACGACGGCGACGCGGAGCTCGCGCCGGGATTTTCGCTGCACCGCATCGGCGGCCACACGAAGGGGCTGCAGGTGGTGCGCGTGCGCACGCGGATCGGCTGGATCGTGCTCGCCTCGGATGCCGCCCATCTCTACGCCAACATGAACGAC
>DASSJA010000313.1:0-10169 GCA_035691445.1 Burkholderiales bacterium
GCTGCACGACCGGGTCGCGGCCCGGCCGCGCATCGCCGCTTATCTCGCGTCGCCGCGGCGGATCGCGTTCAACCAGCACGGCATCTTCAGGCATTACCCCGAGCTCGACGCCGGAGAGCGGTGAACCGCGCGCGGGGAGGAGCGGGCTAGCGTCTCGCGACGATGATCCGCCAGGCGTCGCGCGCGAGGACGTGTCCGGGAAGGCCTTCGCGCCGGAGTGTTTCGTATACGCGCGGGGTCATGATCGCGAAGGCTTCGGCATGGTCACGCCAGCGTCCGAGGAATTCCTCGACCGATCCGATGTACTTCTCCGGCTCGGCGGCGATACCCGGCGCCAGCTCGTCCTGGTAGCCGACCAGCGTTACCGAGCGCCCGAGATAGAAGGGAACGCTCTGATCGAAGCTCCCCACGCTGTAGAAGGGAGGATCCCGGGGGAAGCGCAACGTCTCGCCCGTGATCGTCTCGATGAGCCGCTCCGACGAAAAGCGCCCGTCCACTGCGTGCGTGCCGGAGAGCGCGAGCTGGGCAGCAAGCAGGCTGCCCAGCCCGAGCACGGCGAGGGATGCATCAGGCCGCGCGCGCCGCAGCAGGCCGAGCGCGGCGAGTCCTGCCACCAGCAAGACCAGCGCCGCAGCAAGAAGCCAGACCGAGTACTGCGTGTCGAATTCGGTCCACGAGTTTTGCGCGCTCAAGGCTGGAAGCCCTCCCGCAACGAGCGCAAGGACTACGCCGCTCGCGACGCAGGCAAAGCCGGGCGCGCGGCGCAGGCGCTCTGACAGGGTCGGATAGTGCCTGGCGAAAAGAAGAAGGATGGCCGGTACCGCCGGCAGCACGTAACCCGGCAGCTTCGAGTGCGACGCACTGAAGAACACGACGACCACGCCCGCCCAGATCACGAGAAAGCGATCGAGCTTGAAGTCCGCCGGCTCGCGCGCCTTCCAGGCCTTCGCCATCGCCGCGGGAATGGCCGGCGTCCAGGGCAGGAGCCCGACGAGCAGGACCGGCAGGAAATACCACCACGGCCCGGGACGGTGGTGATCGGGCAGCAGGTAGCGCTCGAAATGCTCGTGCACGAAGAAGAACTGGAAGAACTCGGGATTCCTTTCCTGCACGAGAAGGAACCACGGAAAAACGATCGCTGCGAATACCCCCAGTCCCGGCAGCCAGTGCAGCCGCCGCAGGAGCGGCCAGTCGCGCTCGATCGCGAGGTAGACGACGAGCGCAAGGGCCGGGATGACTATCCCCACGATTCCCTTGCTCAGCACCGCGCAGGCCATCGCGGCCCAGGCGAAGAGCATCCATCCCAGCTCCGCGCGCGCGGGGATTCCGCCGCGCCGGCTCAAGGCGAACCCGAGCATCGCCGCGGTCAGAAAGAAAGTGAGGCCCATGTCCAGCGTCAGGAACTGGCCGCCGAGAAAGTATCCCCAGCAGCCGGCTATTGTCGATGCCGGGAAAATCCAGGGAGAGCCGGGGGCGAGGCGAAGCGCCGCAAACGCGACGAGCGCGATGCCCAGAAAGCCCGTCAGCGCGGGCCACAGGCGCGCCGTCCATTCGTCGGCGCCGAACACGGCGAACGCGCCCGCGGTAGCCCAGTATTGCAACGGCGGCTTCTCCAGATACTTGATCCCGTTCAGGCGCGGCGTCACCCAGTCGTTCGTATCCAGCATCTCCCGGGCGATGTCGGCGTAGCGTCCCTCGTCGGGCATGAACAGGCCGCGGTATTCCAGCCCCCCGAACCAGATCAGGGCACAGATCAGGAACGCGTTCGCGATCCACCGCGATCGGGGATGAGTCGAAGTGAACACTCTGAAGCCAGCATGGGCCAGCCCGCCTTTCAAGAAGCTGAAGGACATCGAGCGGCGGAGCATGTTTGGGCCGAAAATAGAGCAGACGCCACTCAAGGAGGCTCCCGATGATCCGATTCTCAACGCTTCTCGCGCCCGCGGCGCTGTGCGCGGCACTCCTTCAGGCCGTCCCGCTCCAGGGGGCGACCGCGCTCGAGAACGACTATGTGCGGGTGAGCCGGAACGAGGCCCCTTGCGCGCAGGCCGGCACCCCCGGCTGTGCGGAACGGGCGATCGTCGCGATGGGGGAGATCGATCTGCGCTTCGGCAAGGTGCGACGGGCGATGCAGCGCGGCGAAGTGGCGGTATTCAACGCGGACGAGTCGTATCGCCCTCCGGAATCGGGAGCGTACTACGAGGTGGCGATCAAGCCGAACCATCCGCCCGTGAAGTCGCCCGCGGAGATCATTCCGCCGGCGAAGAACACCATCGTGTACGAGGGCGAGCGTTTCTTCGTCTACGAGGAGCGGCTCGCACCCGGCGACACACGGGCGCGCCATAGCCACAGCCAGCGCATCGAGATCCGGGTCAACCAGGGGCCGCTGCTGCGGCAGATCATCGAGGGCAGGGATGCGCCGCAGGAGCCGCCGCCCGTCGTGAATTTCCGCGAGCCGGTCATCCACACCGTCACCAACGTGGGCGACATGGCGCTGTGGAATTTCATACTCGAATTCAAGCCCGAGCGCCGGTGAAACACAGCCCGCGCCCGGGCTGCTACAGTTGGGGGCTGCACATTTCCGACACCGGAGCACATCACACTCATGGCCGCCAAGAACAGACCTTTCGTCATCGCCCTGGAGGAACACTACTGGGACGCCGACGTCGCAAAGACCTTCGAGAGCCCCGAGGCGCGCAACCCCGAGCTGCGCCGGCGCCTGGACGATCTTGGCGCGCTGCGCATCCGGGAAATGGACGAATCCGGGATCGACGTGCAGGTGATCTCGCACGGCGCGCCCTCGACGCAGCGCCTGGACGCCGCCGCCGCTGTGCCGATGGCGAAGCGCGCGAACGACAGGCTGCACCAGGCGGTGCGCGCGCATCCGGACCGTTTCGCCGGGTTCGCCGCGCTTCCGACCGCCGATCCCAGAGCGGCCGCGGACGAGCTCGAGCGCGCGGTCGACAAGCTCGGCTTCAAGGGCGCGATGGTGCACGGCCCCACCAACGGGGTCTTCTTCGACGACAAGCGCTTCTGGCCGGTTTTCGAGCGCGCCCAGGCGCTCGACGTGCCGCTCTACCTGCACCCGTCTTCACCCGTGAAGGCGGTCGCCGACGCCTACTACAAGGATTACCTGGACAGGTTTCCGCAGCTCCTGACCGCGGCGTGGGGCTACACGGTCGAGACCGCCACGCAGGGCATACGCATGGTGCTCTCCGGGGCCTTCGAGAAGTACCCGGGCCTGAAGATCATTCTCGGGCATCTGGGCGAATCGCTGCCCTTCTCCGCCTGGCGGATAAACATGGCGCTCTCGCGCGGAGCGGACAAACCCAGCAATTTCCGCGACACCTTCAACGAGCATTTCTGGATCACCACCAGCGGCAACTTCTGCACGCCCGCGCTCATGTGCTGCATCATGGAGATGGGCGTGGACCGGATATTGTTCTCCGTGGACTATCCCTTCGTGCCCAACCCGCCCGGAACGAAGTGGATGGAGGACCTGCCCTTGAGCCTCGAGGACCGCACCAAGATCCTCTCGGGCAACTGCAAGCGGCTGCTGAAGATGTAGTAATGGGGACGCATCGCGCCGGAAACAAATGCGCGCGGGCCGCTCACTTCTTGCCCGTCAGCTCCTTCCAGGGATCCTTGACCGCCGTTCCGAGGGTCTCGATCTCCACGTTGGCGAGCTTGCCGTTGACCCTGCGCACTTCGCGCAGATACTCCGGCTGCACGATGTCGCGCGTCGCCGGGTCGATCGAGATCGGCCCGCGCGGGCTGTCGGGGTCCTTGAAATGCCTCAACAGCTCCATGGTCCGGTCCGGGTCGAGCCTGCCATTCTGCTCCTTCACGGCGTACATGATCGCGGCCATTCCGTCCCAGCCGCCCACGGCGACGAAGTTGGGCGTTTCGTTCGCGCCGTAGTCGCGCTTCCACGCGGCGACGAAGGCTTTGTTCGCCGGGCGCGTCGCGGCCGCGGAGTAGTGATGCACGGTGAGCACGCCCAGCGCCGCGTCGCCCATGTTGTCGAGCTCCTCGTCGGTGGTGACGTCGCCGGGGCCGATCAGCTTGACGCCGGCCTTGGACAGGCCCAGCTCGCCGAAGGCTTTCAGCACCGCCGTCGCGGTCTTGCCGGCCGGGATGAACACCGCGAGCGCATCGGGCTTGGCGTCCTTTACGCGCTGCATATAAGGGACGAAATCAGGGTTCACGAGCGGCACGCGCACGGTTCCGGCGACTTCGCGGCCGGATTCCTTGGTCGCCCTGACGATGGCGTCCTCGCAATCGTGCCCGGGACCGAAATCGCTGACCAGGGTGTAGACCCTCCTGAATTTCTTGGCCGCCCACTCGCCGAGCGGATAGCAGGACTGCCACAAGGTGAAGGAGAGCCGAACGATGTAGGGGGAGCGCGTCGTGATCACGGCCGTGCCCGCGTTCATGATAACGAACGGGACCTTCGCCTCGGTCGCGAGCGGCGCGATCGCCATCGCGTTCGGCGTGAAGATCACCCCTGCTAGGAGGTTCACCTTGTCGCGCACGATCAGCTCCTGCGCCAGCTGCTTCGCCTTGTCGGGGTTCGGGCCGGTGTCGTCGCGGATCAGGAACTCGATATTCACTCCGGGCGGAAGCTCTTTCTGGTGCTCTTTCAGGTACAAGCGGGCGCCGCGCTCCATGTACGGCCCGAGGTTGCCGTTCAGCCCCGAGTAGCTGGTGATGAAGCCGATCTTGACGGTCTGCGCCTGCGCGGCGGCGGCGAGCGCGAGCCCCGCGAGCGCGATCCAGGTTCTTGTTCGATGCATGGCGTCCCTCCTTGTCGTGTATAAGTGGCGTTGCGGTACGGGATTCTAGCCCAAGGCGCCGCGCCGGCGTCCCGCGGGACGCGCGCGCTTCCGCTCAGCCGCCGAGGAAGAGCCGATCCACGTCGGGGTTCTGCAGCAGCTCGCGCCCGGTGCCGGCGAGCGCGAGGCCGCCCGAGACGAGCACGTAGCCCAGATCGGCGAACTCCAGCCCTTTTTTCGCGTTCTGCTCCACCATGATGATGGTTTTGCCCTCGCGGCGCTGCAGGTCGCCGAGGATCTCGAACACCATATCGATGAAGCGGGGCTCCAGGCCGATCGAGGGCTCGTCGACGAGCAGCACTTCGGGATCCATCACCAGCGCGCGGGAGATCTCGAGCAGCCGCCGCTCGCCTCCGGAGAGGACGCGCGCGGGGTGTCGGCGCCGCGCGGCCAGGCGCTCGTACCTGGCAAAAACGCGCTCCGCCGCGGCTTTCGCTTTCGCGCGCGAGCCGAGGAGGAAGCCGCCGACCAGCAGGTTCTCCTCGACGGTCATGTCGGGAAAGACCGACTTGTCCTGGAGGATGTAGGCGACGCGCGCCTCCTTCAGCTTGCGCTCCGGCCGCAGCGCGGTTACATCGCGCAGCCCCGCGCCGCTCCCCACGAAAACCCGGCCCCCGGATATGCGCGTGAATCCGTAGATCGAATGCAGCACGGTAGACTTCCCCGCGCCGTTGGGACCGATCAGGCACAGCGACTGACCGCGCGCGACGTGCAGCGTGAAGCCGTGCAGGATCTCCATGTTGCCGTAGCCAGCCCGAAGCTCTTCGACCGAGACGAAGGGCTCGCCCCGGGCGAGCTCCTTCAGCCGCTCGGCGGGAATTTCGGCGCGCAGGTCCTCGGCCTGGCGCGCGACATCGTCGACCGAGATGATGGTGTCGACCCCGCCGTCGTGGTAACCGCTACCGCGCCCCTCCTCCCCCTCCCGCATCAGTGCGCCCCGAGGTAGGCGTCGACCACGCGGTGGTCGTTCCGGATCTGCTCGGGGGTTCCCTCCGCGAGGATCTCGCCGTGCGACATGCAGTAGATGCGCTCGGCGAGATTCATGATGACGCGCATGTTGTGCTCGATCACGAACAGCGTGATGCCGAATTCCCGGTGGGCGCGCTTGAGGCGGTCGATCAGCCCGTTGATGAGCGTCGGGTTGATTCCCGCCGTCGGCTCGTCGAGCAGCAGCGCCCTGGGCTCGTTCATGAGCGCCATCGCGAACTCGAGCAGCTTCTGCTGCCCGAAGGAGAGCGAACCGGCGGGAAGGCGCCGCTTGGAGTGAAGGCCGACGAACTCGAGCAGCCGCTCGGCCTTCTCCATCACCTCGCGCGGGTAGCCGCGGCGGAACATGTCACGCCAGCCGCTGCGCCGGTGCGGCAGGGCGATGAGCAGGTTCTGCACGCAATCCATCTTCGAGAACACGCGCGTCTGCTGGAAGGTGCGCAGCATCCCCAGGCGCGCGATCTCCTGCACCCCCAGGCGCGAGATCTCGCGGCCCTCGAAGCGGATCGCCCCCGAGTCGATCGGGTGCTGGCCGACGATGGAGTTGAAGAGCGTCGTCTTTCCCGAGCCGTTCGGGCCGATCAGCCCGGTGATGCCGGGCTCGACCTTGAGGCTCACCGCGCGGTTCGCGACCACCCCGCCGAAGGATTTCGACACGCCCTGCACCTCGATGACCGGGGCGCTCATGCTCCGGCGCCCGGCCCGGGAGACCCGGCCGTCTCCCTCTCCGCCTCGAACCAGCGCGGCACGCGCTGGCGCAGCCAGCCGAGGATGCCCTGCTGGAAATACACGACATTGACGATGATCAGCAGGCCGAGCGCAACGTACTGCCAGCCGAGCAGGTAGGTCCAGGTCACCTCGCGCAGCGAGTAGAAGAGCGTGGCGCCGATGACCGGCCCCCACAGCGTTCCCTTGCCGCCGAGCAGCGTCATCGCCACCATGAAGATGCCGAAGGTTAGCGTCGGGTAGGCGGTCTCGAGCGGCTCGATGAACCCGGTCATGTTGCCGAACAGCGCGCCGGCGATGCCGAGGAAGAAGGCCGACACCGACCACGCCACCATCTTGTAGCGCCCGGTGTGCAGGCCGAGCGCCTCGGCCTTGTCCTCGTCGTCGCGGATCGCGTTGATCGCGAGCTTGAAGCGCGTGCCGTACAGCCAGCGCAGGAACAGGTAGCAGGAGACCGCGGCGATCATGCACGCGGCGTAGAAGAAGCGCTCGCGCATGCCGGGGCCGCCGGGAAACACCGGCATCGCGATGCCGGCGCCGCCGCCGACGTAGTTCCAGGCGTTGGTCAGCTCCGCGGCGGCGATCGCCACGCCCAGCGTGCCGATCGCGAAATACGGCCCGCGCAGCCCGAACAGCACCCAGGAAAGCACCGCGGCCACCACGACCGGGATCAAGGCGGCGAGGGCGACGCCGAGCGCGAGCCCGGCGAAATACTGGGGGTCGGTGAAGTCGATCTTGATCGCGCCGTTGGAGGCGGTGTACTCGGCGACGTCGTAGACCAGGCCGATCTGGGTCACCGCGCAGATGTACATCCCCAGCCCGAAGAACAGGATGTTGCCGAGCGAGTTGTAGCCCATCTGGCCGCCCATGGTGTCCCAGGTCAGCGCGAACAGCACGAAGATCCAGAACACCGCGAACTGCACCGCGTGCGCGGGAAAGAGAAACGGCGCGGCGACCCCTGCCGCGAGCAGCGCGAGATGCAGGACGAGAGAGCGGCGGCTCACTGCAGCGCCTTGCGATGGCGCAGCAGCGCGAGCTGCCGCCAGATCAGGATCGCGAGGAGCAGCCCGACGATGGTCGCCTGCTGGAACTGCGCGCCGAAGACGAAACCGCTGTACTGCTCGAGCACGCCCAGGCCGAGCGCCGCGAGGATCACGCCGGGAAGGTTGCCCAGGCCCGCCGCCGTGACGATGACGAAGGCGCGTACCGAGTAGGCGATGCCGTAGAAGGGCTGGATAACCCAGATCATCGCGATCAACGTGCCGGCTGCGCCGCAGATCGCGGCGTTGATCGAGAAGGTGAGCGCGTAGACGAGGTCGGCGTTGACTCCGAGGACCCGCGCCGCGCGCGGGTCCTGCGCGGTTGCGCGGATCGCCTGCCCGATGCGGCTCGTCTTCATGAAGATCACCATGCCCGCGGCGAGCAGCACGCACAGGCCGAAGCCGATGAGGCGGATCTCCGTGATGTCGACCATGCCGCCGGCCAGCTCGAGCCGCCCGAACCCCGAGGAGACGGTGCGCACCTCGGGGCCGAAGACCAGGTTGAGCGCCTGCTGCAGCGTGATAGCCAGGCCGAAGGTCGCCAGGAGCGAGGTGAAGAGATCCAGCTGGATCACGCGCCGGATGACGAGCTTGTAGAGGATCCAGCCGAAGCCGAACATGATCGCGCAGACCGGCACCAGCGAGACGATCGGATGCACGCCGTGCTGCGCGAATTCGAACGAGAGGAATCCGCCGAGCATGACGAGGTCGCCCTGCGCCAGGTTCTTGATGGCGGTGACGCCCCACACCAGCCCCAGGCCGTAGGCAATGAGCGCGAACACCGCGCCCACCGACAGGCCGTTCAGCAGGAGCTGGAGATTGAAGACCGGCTGCGAGAGAAGGATCTGCAGGTTGTCCAGCATGGCGGGCGCGCGCCGGTCCGCGGGGGCCGGCGCGCCTTCAGTCTCGAAGCAAAGTCGCTACTTCTGCGCGACGACCCGCGGGAACTCCACCTGCTCGGCGGCGTACTTCAGCGGCGCCACCACCACGTACTTCTGGTCCTGGATCTGCCGCAGCACCATCGGCTTGCCGACGTTGTTGCCCTCGGGCGCGAACTTGACGTGCCCGTAGAAGGTATCCATGTCGGTGGCGGCGAGCGTGTCGCGGATCTTCTCCGTGTCGAAGCTCTGCGCGCGCCGGAACGCGTCGGCCCAGATCTGGATCACGGCCGAGGCCTGCGCCACCTGGTACGGAACGTCGTTGTACTCGGGGTGCGCCTTCATGAACGCCTTGTAGTAGTCCATCGCGGTGCCGAACAGCGGGTCCTTGTACTTCAGCGTCTCCGCCCACTGCGTCGGGCAGAGAATCCCCTCCGAGGCGGTGCCGACCTTGCCGGTGAGATCCGCCGACTCGCAATGGGTCAGCGCGACGATCGGCGCGTTGACGCTCATCTCCTTCATCTGGCGCGCCGCCGTGATCGCACCCTTGGTGTGCCCCGAGGCGAGGATCACGTCCGGCTTGAGCGCCTTGATCTTGGTGAGGGTCGCCGAGACGTCGCTCAGGTCGCGCGGCATCTTGTCGTCGACGACGACCTTCATGCCGTACTTCTTGATCTCGTCCAGGACCCCGGCGCGCACGTCGAGCGAGAACGGGTCGTTCTCGAAGGACATCGCGACCTTGAGGTCGCTCGGCTTCCTGCCGTGCTTCTCGGCGAGCTGCGCCGCGAGCTCGATCACCGGCGAGAGGTACTGCTCGGAGGTCGACAGCGCCGCGAACATGTAGCGGTATCCCTGCGTGAACAGCGAGCGCGACGCGCCTTCGGCCTCGACCATCGGGATCTTGTACTTCTCGACCACCGGCGCCGCCGCCTTGGTGGGGCCGGATCCGTAGGGTCCGAGCACGAACTTGATGCCGTCCTGGTTGATCAGGCGCTCGAGCAGCTGCGCCGTGCGTGCGGGCGTCGACTCGTCGTCGTAGTACTTCACCTCGAGCTTGTAGGTCTTGCCATGGACCTTGACCCCGCCGGCGTCGTTGATGCGCTTGACGGCGAAGTCGTAGCCGTCCTTGGCGTTCTTGCCTTCCTGGGAATACTTCCCCGTGATCGAGATCGCCGAGCCGAGGATGATCTTGTCGCCCTCGACCCTCGCCGCTGCCGGCCCCGCGCCGAGCGCCGCGACGAGCGCCGCGATCGCGGCCGCGCATGCGGGACGTGCAAAGATGCCTGCTGCAAAAGCGGGACGTGCAAAGATGCTCTTGGTCATTTGTCGATCCTCCAGAATTTGTACGCGCCCGCCTTTTGTCCGTCCACGACAGGCTGAAACGTAGTAGATACCATGCCCGTGCCCCGTGCAAGACCACGCGTGCTGCGGCGCGGCAGCGAGGCGCCGCCAGAACCCGGTGCGCCGGCCTGGGTCTAAGCCGCCGCGCAGCGCCGGCTACGACCAGGCCCGGTTGTCGACGGTGTTCTCGAAGGTCGCCCCCGACTGCACTAGGCCCCAGCCCAGCGTCCACTGGTAGGTGTGGTCGAAGCGCTCGCGGGTGTAGGGCTCCGGCGGTGCGTTCAATATGCGCGAGATCTTGAGCTCCTTGGCGTCGAGCAGTCCGCCCGCCTCCTCGATCAGGTAGCGCGCGTGCTTGCGCG
>DASSJA010000314.1:0-4390 GCA_035691445.1 Burkholderiales bacterium
GTCCTGTTCGGGCTTTTTTCGATTCAGCGGCACGGAACGGCGAGCGTCGGCGGGCTCTTCGGCCCGATCGTGTGCGTGTGGTTTACGGTACTCGCCCTGCTCGGCGGGATCGAGATCGCGCACGACCCTGCCGTGCTCCTCGCGTTGAATCCGGCGTACGCCTTCGTTTTCCTCAGGGACAACCCGCTCCCCGCCTTCCTCGCGCTCGGCGCGGTCGTGCTTGCGGTGACCGGAACCGAGGCGCTGTACGCCGACATGGGCCACTTCGGGGCGACGCCGATCCGGCGGGCGTGGCTCTTCTTCGTGCTGCCCGCGCTCGTGATCAATTACTTCGGACAGGGCGCCCTCATCATTCACGATCCGGCCACGATCAAGAACCCGTTCTATCTTCTCGCGCCGGCATGGGCGCTGCTGCCGCTGGTCGCGCTCGCCACGTGTGCGACGGTGATCGCGTCCCAGGCCGTGATCTCCGGCGCCTTCTCGCTCACGCGGCAGGCGATCCAGATGGGTTATTGCCCTCGGCTCACCATCACGCATACCTCCGAGGGACACATCGGCCAGATCTACATTCCGTTCATCAACTGGACGCTGTTCGGAGCGGTGATGCTTCTGGTACTCGGGTTCCAGAGCTCGAGCAATCTCGCGGCCGCCTATGGCATCGCGGTGACGATGGCGCTTGCCATCGACTCGCTCCTGATCTACGTCGTCCTCACGCGCCTGTGGCATTGGAACCGGATCGGTGCGCTCGCGATTGTCGTGCCGCTCCTCACGATCGACCTCCTGTTTCTCGCGTCGAATGCACTGAAGATTCCGCAGGGCGGGTGGTTCCCCATCGCCATTGGGATCGCGGCGTTCACGCTGCTCACCACGTGGAAGCGCGGCCGAGCGATTCTGCTTCAGCGCCTGATGCAGGAAACGATGCCGTTGGACGCCTTCATCTCGAGCATTACCGAGTCCCCGCCGGTGCGCGTACCGGGCACGGCGGTCTTCCTCACCAGCACCGAGGGGCGCGTGCCCCATGCGCTCCTGCACAACCTGAAACACAACAAGGTGCTGCACGAGCGCGTCGTCCTGCTCACGCTCAAGACGCGCGACATTCCGAAGGTCTCGCGTGCCGACCGGCTCAAGGTGCACGACCTGGGCTGCAGCTTCCACCAGATCGAGGCCTTCTACGGGTTCATGGAAGATCAGGACATCCCGGCGCTGCTCGAGGAATGCGGCCGGCGGGGAATTTCCTTCGACATGATGGACACGTCGTTCTTCGCCTCGCGCGAGACGCTCATTCCGAGCGTCGCGCCCGGGATGGCGCTGTGGCGCGAGAAGCTTTTCGTGTCGATGTCGAAGAACGCGACCAAGGCGACCGAATACTTCCGCATCCCGATCAACCGGGTGGTGGAGCTCGGCACCCAGGTGGAGCTGTAGCGTCGAAAAGAAAACGCCGGCGCGGGGCCGGCGTTTGCATTTCTTGGCGCGGGAAACTCCTATTCGATCGACCCCATCTGGCCGCGCATCGTCTTGAGCGCCTTGCTCTCGATCTGGCGAATCCGTTCGGCCGACACGCCGTATTGATCGGCGAGGTCCTGCAGCGTCGCCTTGTCGTCTTCGCGGAGCCACCGCGCCTCGATGACCTCGCGGCTGCGAGGATCGAGCTTGGTGAGCGCCCGCCGCAGTCCAGCGCTGCGGTTATCCGCGAACTCGGCACGCTCGAGAATCTGCGCCGGCTCCGCTTCGGAATCGGTCAGGTATCCGATCGGGGCGAAGGTGTCGTTCTCTTCCCCCGGCTGAGGCTCGAGCGCGATGTCCTGGCCGGAGAGCCGGGTCTCCATCTCGAAGACCTCGTCCGTCTTGACGCCGAGGTCCCGGGCGATGGTCGAGGCTTCCTTGCGCGTCAGCGCGCCCGGATTCACCTTGAGTCCGCGCAGATTGAAGAAGAGCTTCCGCTGCGCCTTCGTGGTCGCGATCTTCACCAGCCTCCAGTTCCTAAGGATGTACTCGTGGATCTCCGCCCGGATCCAGTGCAGCGCGAACGACACCAGTCGAACCCCACGCTCGGGATCGAAGCGGCGCACGGCCTTCATGAGGCCGATGTTGCCTTCCTGGATGAGATCGGCCTGAGGAAGGCCGTAGCCCAGGTAATTCCGGCTGACCGCGACCACCAGGCGCAAGTGCGAAAGCACGAGCTGGCGGGCCGCGTCCAGGTCGTCGTGGTCGCGCAACCGGCGGCCGAGCTGCACCTCCTGCTCCGCAGTCAACAACGGAAACCGGTTTACCGCCTGAATATAGTGATCGATGCTCCCCAGCGATGCCGGGGTCGGGAACGCCAGCGTGGCCGTCGCCATCAGGTCTCTCTCCTTTGTGCCCTGCGTGAATTTTAGCAGTCGCTGACTAAGAGTGCTAATTCTCCATCAAGTTCCCGGCCTAGGCAAGTGATTGGAGGTTCATGCTGGATCACCTTTGCATTGGGCGTCTGAGCGGAGTGGGTACTGGCTATCTTGACAGCCAAGCCGATCTTCAACCCACCAGCGCCTCGGCGAACTCGGCCGCCGTAAAGGGCCGAAGGTCTTCGATGCCCTCTCCCACACCGATGAAACGCAACGGTACGGGATGGGTTCCCGCGATCGCGGCGACCACCCCGCCCTTGGCGGTGCCGTCGAGTTTCGTGAGCACGAGGCCGCTCAGTCCCAGGGCAGAGTCGAAGGCTGCAACCTGGGCGAGCGCGTTCTGCCCCGTATTGGCATCGAGCACGAGCAGCGTCTCGTGCGGAGCCCCCGGTTGGGCCTTGGCGATGACGCGCCGGATCTTCTTCAACTCCTCCATGAGATGCGCCTGCGTCGGCAGTCGGCCGGCCGTGTCCGCAAGCACAACATCGACGCCCCGGGCCCGGGCCGCCGTGATCGCGTCGAACATCACGGCCGCCGGGTCCCCGCCGCCCTGCTGGGCGATGACCTGAACCCCGTTGCGCTCACCCCAGGCTTGCAGCTGCTCGCGGGCGGCGGCGCGGAAGGTGTCGCCTGCGGCAAGCAGCACCGAGAAGCCCTGTTCCTGAAGCCAGCGGGCGATCTTGCCGATCGAAGTCGTTTTGCCTGCGCCATTGACGCCCGCGAGCATGATGACGAACGGCCGCTCGGCGCCGATCACCAATGGCTTTTCGAGCGGCGCGAGGAGCGATATCAGCGCTTCGGCCAGAAGCTTCCGCGGTTCCGCCTCATCGCCCGCGCGCTTCCAGCGAGCGCGCAGGTCGGCGAGAATCCGATCGGTTGCGGCGACGCCGACGTCGGCGGTCAGAAGCGCGTCTTCGAGCTCGCCGATCGCTTCCTCGGATAGCGGCTTGCGACCGACGAGCGCGGCCAGTGGGCGAGCGAATCGCGCGCGCGTGGCTTCCAGCCCGGCGCGCAGCCGCTCGCTCCAGGCGGTGCGCTCCGCACCGCCGTCGCGCTTGAAAAGATCGAACATTGGAGCCTCGACAGGCGAACGTATAATTCTACCGTTCGCGCCTCGCTCCTTCCCGCGCGCTCATGCCCGCCAACGTACTTCGCATCATCGGCGGTCGCTGGCGCGGCCGCAAAATTCGTTTTCCCCGCGCCGCCGAGCTCCGACCGACGCCCGATCGCGTCCGGGAGACCCTCTTCAACTGGCTCGGCCAGGACCTGTCCGGGCGCACGACGCTCGACGCCTTTGCCGGCAGCGGGGCGCTCTCGCTCGAGGCTCTTTCGCGGGGCGCCATTCTTGCGGTGGCGATCGAGCGCGACGCTGCCCTCGTGCGCGCACTGCGCGCGTCGGCCGAAAAGCTCGGCACGACTGCGCTCGAAACCCATTGCGCCGAGGCACTCGCGTTTCTCTCCCGTGATCGGCGCAACTACGATGTGATATTCCTCGATCCGCCGTTTGCGTACGATGCGTGGGACCGACTGCTGCCCGCCGTGGCGGCGCGGCTCGCAGTCGGCGGCCGGCTGTATGCCGAGGCGAACCGACCGATCGAAGCCGCGGAGGGCCTCGAGTTGCTGCGCCGCGACAAAGCAGGGCGCGTGCATTATCATCTGCTGCGCCGCGCCGGCCCAGGTAACTGAAGGGCAATCCGATGCTCAAGGTCGTTTATCCCGGAACGTTCGATCCCTTCACCCGGGGCCACGAGGATCTCGTGCGGCGCGCTTCGAGGCTCTTCGACACGGTGATCGTCGGGGTCGCAGACAGCCAGCGCAAAGGTCCCCTCTTCTCGGCGACCGAGCGCGTGGCGATGGCCCGCGAAGTGCTCGCGGGTTACGCGAATGTCCGTGTCATGGGCTTTTCAGGTCTGCTGATGGACTTCGTTCATTCCGTCGACGCGACCGTGATCCTGCGGGGACTGCGCGCGGTATCGGACTTCGAGTACGAGTTTCAGATGGCCGGGATG
>DASSJA010000315.1:0-8663 GCA_035691445.1 Burkholderiales bacterium
GTTGAGCAGGAAGGCGCCGGCGCGGCGCGCGCCGCTGTAGACCTCCTGCGTCGCCTGCGTGGTCACGTAGCCGCTCAGAAAAAAGAAGCCCAGGACGGCGACCGGGCCCGCGCCTCTCGCCGCCGAATTCCACAGATGAAACGCGGCGACGTTGAACGCCAGAAGGAACCTGACGAGGTTGATGCCGGCGTTCACGCGCTCAATCGGCGAGGACAAACCTCGAGATCACGTCCTTCCAGACGCGGTAGCCGTCGCCGTTCAGGTGCACGCCGTCGTAGGTCAGCTCCGGCTTCAGGCCGCCCGGCCCCGCGAGCGCCGCGTTGAGATCGACGAAGGCGACGCGCGCCGAGGCGAGCCGCGCCAGGCGCCGGTTCAGCTCCCTGATCTTTCCCTGGATCGCGGTGCAGGAGATCCAGCCCGCCTTGGCTTCGTTGCACAGCAGGGTCGATTGCACGAACACCTTCGCCCCGCTCTCCTCCAGCCGGGACACGATGCCGCGGTAGTCCTCGAAGACTGCGTCGACCGTCCGGCCTTCCCCGAAATCGTTGATCCCGATCATGACGAAGGCCTTTCTCGCGCGCGCGGAGACGATGCTGTCCATCCGGCGGAGAACACCGGCCGTCGTGTCGCCGTCGACCCCGCGGTTGACCACGGCGACCCCGGGGAACATCTCCCTCCACTCCGCTCCGTCGGTGAGGGAGTCGCCGATCATGACCGTCGAGGCGTAGATGCCGAACGTGTCGAAGAACGACTTCTTCTCGAGCCAGTACGACGACGGCTGGGCGGCCTCCGGCGCCTTGCCCTTCGCGAGCCAGCCGGTGGCGAAGGACGCGCACGCGACGAGCGCGAGCGCCGCGGTGAACTTGATCCGATTCCGGTCCATGAATGGAAAAGGCCGCGCGAGCGCGGCCTCTCTTGTCTCCGATCGATGCTCTACTTATTGACGACGGCGGCGCCCGCCTTTGCCACGACTTCGTCCTGCGATCCTGTGCCGCCCGAGCAGCCGATGGAACCGATGATCTTGCCCCCCTCGACCAGAGGAACGCCGCCGCGCGAGGCGATGAAATCGTCAAGCGTCGTAAGATAGATGAGATTGGCCTTTTGAACCCCGTCCTCGATGGCCCTGGTCTCACGACGCGCCTTGACCGCGATTCTCGCCTTGTGCTCGGCGATGGGGATGGAGACGAGCTGCGCCCCGTCCTGGCGCTTGAACTCGACCAGGTTGGCGCCCGAATCATAAATGGCGCAGTTCATTTTCCAACCGCGTTTCGTGGATTCGGCGAACGCGGCGTGCAGAACCGCGTCGGCCTTCTCGAGGGAGATCGGCGCACCGTAGGGAATATCGAACGGCATCTTGTCCGGGATCGCGTCGAGATTGGGTGCCTGCGCGAAGGCCCCACTGGCGAGCATGCAGCCGCCAAACGCGGCGATGGTGAGGTGCGACTTCGACATGGTGATTCCCCCCTTCGGTTTGACTGCGTTGATGAATGAGACTCAGGTCTTCAGCCCCAGCGCGGCGATGCCCGCATTGCAGATCTGCTCGTCCTCGTGCGACTGCACGCCCGATACGCCCACGGCGCCGACGCACTCGCTTCCCGCCATGATCGGCACGCCGCCCTGGACCGGCAGCACCGGCATGTTGAGGATGGCGTTGCGCCCCGCTGCGACGCGATCCTCCCAGTTCTTCGTGGTGCGCCGCGACACCGCGGCGCTGCGTCCCTTCTCGATCGCGACCTCGGCGTTGAACGGCGTCGCTCCGTCCATGCGCTCGAGCCACAGCAGGTGCCCGCCGTCGTCGAGGATGGCGATGGTCACGTTCCACTTGTTCTTGCGCGCCTCGGCTTCCGCCGCGGCACCGATCTTCTTGCAGTCTTCCAGGGTCAGGCAGGGTTTGCTGTTCACGTCGTCCTCAGTGCGTTTCGGATCTGTTCCAGCGCCGCCGCGTCCTCGATGGTGGTGAGGTCGCCGGGGTCGCGATTCTCCGCGAGCGCCTGGATGGCGCGCCGCAGCGTCTTTCCCGAGCGGGTCTTGGGCAGCAGGGAGACGAAGTGTACCGCCTTTGGCCGCGCGATGGCGCCCAGCTGCCGGTCGACGGTCTCCATGACCTCCTGGGCAGAAGTCCCTTTCGAGGAGTCCTTCAAGACCGCGAAGGCGAGCGGCATCTGGCCCTTCAGGGGATCGGTCACGCCCACGACCGCGCACTCGGCGATGTTCGCGTGGGCGCTGACCGCCTCCTCGATCTCGCGCGTCCCCAGGCGGTGTCCGGCGACGTTGATCACGTCGTCGGTGCGCCCGAGGATGAAGTAGTAGCCGTCCTTGTCGCGTATTCCCCAGTCGAAGGTCGAGTAGGTCAGCCTGCCCGGGAAAGTGCCGAAATAGGTCCTGACGAAGCGCTCATCGTCGCCCCAGACGGTCGACATGCAGCCCGGCGGCAGCGGCGGCTCGACCGCCACGACGCCCTTCTCGCCGTCCGCGACCGGGCGCCCGGTCCCTTCGTGCAGCAGGCGCACGTCGTATCCGTAGCAAGGGAACGAGGGCGATCCCATTTTGATCGGCGTGTTCTCGATCCCCGGATGCGCGGAGAGCAGCGGCCAGCCGGTCTCGGTCTGCCAGTAGTGGTCGATCACCGGCCGGCCGAGCGCCCGGGTGATCCACGTGTGGGTCGGCTCGTCGAGCGGCTCGCCCGCGAGGAAAAGGTGCCGGAGCGAGGAAAGATCGTATTTCTTCAGGAACGCCGGATCCTGCTTCTTCAGCACGCGGACCGCGGTGGGCGCCGAGAACATCACGTCGACGTGGTGATCCTGCACGATCTTCCACCAGATCCCCGCGTCCGGGCGGATCGGCACGCCCTCGTACAGGATCGTGGTCATGCCCGCGATCAGGGGCGCGTAGATGATGTAGGAATGCCCGACCACCCAGCCGATGTCCGAGGTGGTGAACATGGTCTCGCCCGCGTTGCCGCAGAAAATGTGCTTCATCGACGCGGCGAGCGCCACCGCGTAGCCGCCGACGTCGCGCTGCACGCCCTTGGGCCTTCCGGTGGTTCCCGACGTATACAGGATGTAGGACGGCTCGTTCGACTCGAGCCAGGTGACGGGCACCCTGGCGCCGAGATGCTTCGAGCGCAATTCCGCGTAGTCCACGTCGCGGCCGGGTACCGTCGGCATCGCCTTGTCCAGGCCGCGGCGGTAGATCAGCACCTTCGCCGGAGGAGACTTGGCGAGCTTGAGGGATTCGTCCACGAGCGCCTTGTACAGGACCACCTTCCCCATGCGGCTGCCGCCGTCCGCGGTGACCATGAGCGCGGGACGCGCGTCGTCGATCCGCGCGGCGAGGCTCGCCGCCGCGAACCCCCCGAACACCACCGAGTGGACCGCGCCTATCCTCGCGCACGCGAGGATGACGAACACCGACTCGGGGATCATGGGCATGTAGACGATGACGCGGTCGCCTCGCTCGACTCCGAGCGACTGCATCATCGCCGCCGCCCGCTGCACCTCGGCGTGCAGCTCCCGGTAGCTGAAGCTGCGTTCCTCGCCGGTCTCGGTGGACAGGTAGACGAGCGCCTTCTGCTCCCCGCGCGCGGCGAGATGCCGGTCGACCGCGTTATGGCAAAGATTCGTCTCCCCGCCCACGAACCACCGGGCGAAAGGCGGCCGCCGGTACTCGAGCACCGTCGAGAACGGTTTCTCCCAGTGAATCAGCCTGGCATGCTCCGCCCAGAAGCCTTCGCGGTCGGCGATCGAGCGGTCATGGAATTCGCGATAGCTGCTCATCGGTCCGTCCGCGCGGCCTTACTTGATATGGTTCCTTATCGCCTGGGTGATCTTGTCCAGGGGGATGTCGACGTTCAATTTGCGGCACACGGCCACGATGAAGGGCAGCATGCGCCGCAGGGTCTCGCTCGCCGCTTCGCCCATCTGTTCGGCGTTCGCGTTCTCAATGACTTGCACCGCCCGTTCGATGTCGCTCGGCAGCGTCACCGGCTTGACCAGGCTCACCTCGTCCTGGTTGACGATGCGCTGCTGCGCCTTGCGGTTGGCCGCGTCCAGGAGGCGCTGCTGCGCGAGCTTCATCAATTCCTCGATCGACGAAGCCGTGTCCACGTCCAGTGCGGCGAGGCCTATGCTCGTGCTGATCCTGAGGAGCTGGCTGCGGTAGGTGACCGAGGACTTCTCGAGCTGCTCGTGCATCCGGCGCGCAAAGGCGAGCGCCTGCTGCGAGGAAGTCCCCGGAAAGACCACCAGAAAGCCCGCCTCCCCGGCGCGTCCCATCGAATCCTCCGCGCGCAGCGTCCCCATCACGAGCTTCGCTATCCTCGCGAGCAGCTGGTCGGCAACGGCCCTGCCGACCTTCTCCGTGATTTCCCCGTAGGTATCCACGCGGAACATCAGGACCGAAAGCGAGCCGCCGTGCCTGCGCGCGTGGGAGAAGTGCTTGCCGCCCTCGATGAGGAGGTAATGCGGGGTGAAGGCGCCCGTGACCGGATCGCGCGTCGCGGTCTGATCGACCGCCTCCCTGCTGACGACGAGCTGCTGCTTCGCCTCGACCAGGTGCAGGAGGTTGTCGATGCGCGAAAGGATCTCCGTGCCGTCGGTGGTCTTGGTGATGAAGTCGTTCGCGCCCGCCGCGCGCGCGCTTCTTGGTGGCGTCGTCCTCGTCCCCCGAGATCACGATCACGGGGATGCTCTTGACCCGCGGGTCCTGCGAGGTGCGGATGCGCTCGAGCAGGGCGAAGCCGTCGAGCTTCGGCATCTGGATGTCCGAGAACACCACCACGATCGACGGATCGGTCGAGATCGCCTGCCAGCCGGCCTCGCCGTCCGATTCCTCCCGCACGTCGAAGCTCTTGCGGATAAGGCGCGCGACGGTGGTGCGGACGATCCTCGAGTCGTCCACCAGCAGGACGCGCTGCTTCGGGATCTGGGTGGTCGCGGGGGCGCTCGGGTTCGAGCTCATCTCAGGCCGCCATGTCGACGACGACGCGTCCCTTCGCCGCACCCTTCAGCAGGCCCTCGAAGACCCGGGGCAGATCGTCGAAGGCGACGGTCCGGGTGATCTCCCTGAGATGAGCCGGGCGCATGTCCCCGGCGAGCCGGCGCCACAGTTCCTGGCGCAGGGGCATCGGCGTCGCCCCGGAGTCGATCCCGAGCAGGCTCACGCCGCGCAGGATGAAGGGAGCGACCGTGGTGTTCAGGTTCATGCTCGCGGCGAGGCCGATCGAGGCGATGGTTCCGCCGTGCAGCATCGTGCTCGCCATCCACGCGAGCACCTCCCCGCCGAGATTGTCCACCGCTCCGGCCCAGGTCGCGCGGTCGAGAGCCTTCACTTTCGAGAGATCGAGGCCCTTTCTCGACATGATCTCCTTCGCGCCCAGCTTCCTGAGGTAGCCGGCCTCGTCGTCCTTGCCGGTCAGCGCCGTCACGGCGTAGCCGAGGCGCGAGAGGACATCGATCGCGATCGATCCCACCCCGCCGGTGGCGCCGCTCACGACGACGGGGCCGTTCGCGGGGGCAAGGCCGTTCGCCTCCATGCGCACGACCGCGAGGGCGGCGGTGTAACCGGCCGTGCCGAGCGCCATCGCCTCGAACAGGCTCATTCCCCTGGGCATGGGAACCGCCCAGTCCGCCGGAACTCGCGCGTACTCGGCGTAGCCGCCGTCGTGCGACACGCCCAGGTCGTAGCTCGTGCAGATGACCGCATCGCCCTTCTTGAAGCGCGCGTCGCTCGACTCGATCACCGTCCCCGAGAGGTCGACTCCGCCGATGCAGGGGAAGCGCCGGATGATTTTTCCGGCGCCCGTGGCGGCGAGGGCATCCTTGTAGTTGACGCTCGAATACGCCACTCGCACCACGAGCTCGCCTTGGTCGAGGTCCTCGAGCGCGAGGTCCTCGAAGCGGGCCACGACCCTCTTCTCCACCTCGCGGATGCGGTAAGCCTTGAATTGGTTCACGAGCCCTTCCCCGCGCGATTATACCGGGCGGGTGGGGGCGAGCCGCGACTCGGCCAGATAGGCGCGCGACTGCATTTCCACGAGACGGCTCGAGGTGCGGTCGAACTCGAACACCATGGCGCGCAGCCGCGCGTCGCCCGGGTCGTCCTCGATCCGCAGCAGCTTCTCCGGGGCTGTTTCCGCGGAGACGATCAGCTTCACGCGCTGGTCGTAGAAGACGTCGACCATCAGGGTGAAACGCCGCGCCTCCTCGGCGAGCGCGAGGCCCATCCGCGGCACGCCGGAGACGATCACCGTGTGGAAGCGCTTGGAGAGGTCGAGGTAGTCGTGCTGCGAGCGGCCCCAGCCGCAGATGACCGGAAAATCGAACCACACGACGCCGCCGGCGCGGTGCCGGTAGGGAATGACGCGTCCCTCGACGTCCAGCTCGTGGAATTCCTCCTCCACCTCGGCGATTCTCCTGAAGGTCTCCATCAGCGCGAGCTCCGCCTGCTCCCCGAGCGGCGCGTGGTAGACCTTCACGCCTTCCAGCATGCGCTGGCGGTAGTCGACGCCGCCGTCGACGTGCAGCACGTCGAGGCGCTCCTTGAGCAGCGCGATCGTGGGGAGGAAGTTCTCGCGCTTGAGCCCGTCCTTGTACAGCTCGTCGGGGTGATAGTTCGAGGTCATGCAGCACACGACGCCCAGATCCATGATCCGGCCGAGGAGCCTGCCCACGATCATGGCGTCCGCCACGTCGTTGATGTGCATCTCGTCGAAGCAGATCAGGCGGTAGCGCTTGGCGATGCGCGAGGCGAGCTCGGCGAGGGGGTCCTCCCGGCCCTTCAGCTCCTCGAGCTCCCGGTGGACGTCGCGCATGAAGTGGTGGAAGTGCACGCGGCGCTTGCGCACCAGCGGCAGGCACAGGTAGAAGCTGTCCATGAGGAAGCTTTTTCCCCGTCCCACTGCGCCCCACAGATAGACGCCGCGCGGCAGCGGCGGGTGCACGACCAGGCGCTTGAGCGCGCTCGAGCGCTTCGCCTTGTACTCGGTCCACTCCTCGTAGAGCTGCTGCAGCCGCTCGACCGCCCGGAGCTGCGAGGAATCGCTCTTGAATCCGCGCCGCTCGAGCGACCGGTGATAGATCTCGACGGGCCCGCGCTTCGCGAGCTCCAGCTCCTGTCCCTCCTCCAGGGCTCCTTCCCGCATCAGACGTTGAGCGCGCGCTTGTCCACCGCCAGCGCCGCGTCCTTCATCGCCTCCGAGAGCGACGGGTGAGCGTGGCAGATCATGCCGATGTCCTCGCTCGAGGCGCGGAATTCCATCGCGACCACCCCTTCCGCGATCAGCTCGGAGGCGAAGGCGCCGATGATATGCACGCCGAGCACGGTGTCGGTCTTCGCGTCGGCGAGGAATTTCACCAGGCCCTGCGTGTCGCCGAGCGCCCGCGCCCGGGCGTTGGCCATGAAGGGGAAGGTTCCGGCGCGGTAGGCTACCCCCTCCGCTTTGAGCTGCTGCTCGGTCTTGCCCACCCAGGCGATCTCGGGCGTGGTGTAGATCACCCAGGGGATGGTGTTGAAATCGACGTGCGGGTGCTGGCCGGCGATGCGCTCGGCCACGGCAACGCCCTCCTCCTCGGCCTTGTGCGCGAGCATCGGGCCGCGCACCACGTCGCCGATCGCCCACACTCCCGGCAGGTTCGTGCGGCACTGATCGTCCACGGCCACGAACCCCCGGTCCAGCTTCAGCCCTATCCCCTCGGCGTTCAAGCCCTCGGTATTCGCGACGCGGCCGATGGAGACGATGAGCTTGTCGAAGGCCGCGCTCTGCGGCTTGCCCTCGGCGTCGGCGTATTCGACGGTGACGTCCTTCTTGGCCTTCACGCCGGTGATCTTCACGCCGAGCTGGATCCTGAGTCCCTGCCGGGCGAAGATCCTGGCGGCCTCCCTGGCAATCTGCTCGTCGGCCGCGCCGAGGAACGCGGGCAGCGCCTCGAGGATCGTCACCTCCGACCCGAGCCTGCGCCATACGCTGCCCATCTCCAGGCCGACGACGCCTGCGCCGATGACGCCGAGACGCCCGGGCACCTCCGGAATCGCGAGCGCGCCGTCGTTGCTGAGGATCAGCTTCTCGTCGAAGGCCGCGCCCGGCAGCGCGCGGGGAACCGACCCGGTCGCGACGATCGCGTTCTTCGCCGAGAGCGTCTCGCCGCCGACCCTGATCTCGATGCCCTGCGCCTCCGCCCTGGCGAAGGCGCCGCGGCCGTGAAAGAACGCGACCTTGTTCTTCTTGAAGAGGTAGGCGACCCCGTCGTTGCTCGCCTTCACCACCTGGTCCTTGCGCTTCATCATCTGCGCGAGATCGAGCTCCAGGCCTTTCACCCGCACCCCGTGGTCGGCGAAATGATGCCCCGCCTGCTCGAAATTCTCCGAGGATTGCAGCAGGGCCTTGGAGGGAATGCAGCCGATGTTGGTGCAGGTGCCGCCGAGCGCGGGCTTGCCGTCCGCGGCCTTCCACTCGTCGATGCAGGCGGTCTTCAGTCCCAGCTGCGCGGCGCGGATCGCGGCGACGTATCCGCCGGGGCCGCCGCCGATCACGACGACGTCAAACGACTGCGCCATGAGATGCCGTCATTTCGATCGGGAGTGCGCGCTGCCGT
The DNA here is from genome assembly GCA_035691445.1 of Burkholderiales bacterium. GTDB lineage: Bacteria > Pseudomonadota > Gammaproteobacteria > Burkholderiales > SG8-39 > VBDM01. The sequence continues at coordinate 8,592 of DASSJA010000315.1, forward strand.
GCGCCGATGGGAAAGTGCTGCTGACCAAACATGGCGTGAAAATACCACTTTCAGTCTCGAAGCGCATCCCGG
>DASSJA010000316.1:0-19402 GCA_035691445.1 Burkholderiales bacterium
GTGATCAGACCGCACGCCGCAGTCAGCAACGACAAGGACAGGGCCGGGATTCGCGACACGATCTTTCCATCCGAATAAAACGCTATATCATAGCGGAACGCCCCTCCCTCCGAGGCGACTTCCGTGACCAACGTCCACGACCTGAAGACGAGCGGCTTGAAGGTGACGGCGCCGCGGCTGCGCATCCTGAAGCTGTTCGAGCACAGCGAAGTCCGCCACCTGTCGGCCGAGGACGTCTATCGCGTTCTCATGAACGAGGGGTTGGACATCGGCCTCGCCACCGTGTATCGCGTGCTTACCCAGTTCGAGCAGGCCGGAATCCTCCAGCGCCATCATTTCGAGTCCGGCAAGGCGGTGTTCGAGTTGAACGAGGGCAGCCACCACGACCACCTGGTGTGCGCCACCTGCGGGCGCGTCGAGGAGTTCTACGACGCCGAGATCGAGAAGCGCCAGGTCCGGGTGGCGAAGGAGCGCGGCTTCGCGATCCGCGATCATTCGCTGCAGCTGTACGCCGACTGCACCAAGCCCAACTGCCCGTACAAGGGCCCCAAGGCCTAGGCGGCGCCAACTGTCTATAATGGGGTCCTACCCTCGTGCCGTTCAACCCGTCGGGGGAAAACGGGAGGAATCATGGGTCTGAGACTGAAGTTCAATCTGGTGCTTCTTTTCGTGTTCATGCTGGGGCTGGGCGTCTCCGGCTACGTTTCGTACGATCTGCTCCACAGCACCGCGCGCGAGGACGTGCTGCGCAACGCGGGGGTGATGATGGAGGCGGCGCTGTCGATGCGGCACTACACGGTGAGCCAGGTGCGCGACAAGCTCGTGCAGAAGGACGACGAATTCCTGCCGCAAAGCGTCCCCGCGTTCGCGGCCACCGAGATCATGAACGAGCTGCGCAAGAAGTATCCGGACTACGCCTACAAGGAGGCCGCGCTGAATCCGACCAATCCGCGCGACCGCGCGGTCGAATGGGAGGCAGATATCGTCAACGAGTTCCGCAACGACCCGGCCCGCGGAGAGATCTCCGGGACTCGCGCCACGCCCACCGGGATATCGCTGTTTCTCGCGCGTCCGTTCCAGATCAAGGATGCCGCCTGCCTCGCCTGCCATACGACGGCGGAGGCGGCGCCAGCGTCGATGGTCAAGCTCTACGGCACCAACAACGGCTTCGGCTGGAAGCTGAACGAGGTCATCGGCGCGCAGGTCGTCTCGGTCCCGATGTCGCTGCCGATCCGGAACGCGAATCGCGCCTTCTACACCTTCATGGCCTCGCTCACCGGCGTGTTCGTGGCGCTGTTCGTGATCCTGAACCTGATGTTGTCCGTGCTGATCGTAACGCCGATTACGAGGATGTCGGATGCCGCCGACCGCATCAGCACCGGCGACCTGGAGATCCCGGAACTCGCCGAGTCCGGTCGCGACGAGGTGTCCCTCCTCGCCCGATCCTTCAACCGCATGCGCCGCAGCCTGGAGAAAGCGATCAGCCTGATCGACCAGAAGTAGCCGCCTCGCGATGGCCGCCGAGATCGCCCTGCCGCGCGGTTATGCGCTGCACGAGTACCAAATCGAGCAGACCCTGGGGATCGGGGGCTTCGGGCTGACCTATCTCGCCACCGACTCGAACCTCAACCTCAAGGTCGCGATCAAGGAATACCTGCCCGGCGACCTCGCCCAGCGGGGCGAGGACCAGTCGGTGCAGCCGAAATCCGAGTCCACGTCCGATTCGTTCAAGTGGGGCCTCTCCCGGTTCCTCGACGAATCGCGCACGCTCGCCGCGTTCCGCCATCCGAACATCGTGCGGGTCCTGCGGTTCTTCGAGGCGAACCGCACCGCGTACATGGTGATGGAATTCGTCGCGGGACAACCTCTCGGGGAGTGGATTCGCAGCCGCCGGCCGCTCGAGCAGAGCACCGTGCTCGCCGTCGCCTCGCCGCTGATGGACGGGCTGGAGGTCGTCCACCGCGCCGGCTACCTGCACCGCGACGTCAAGCCCGGCAATATCTACATTCGCGACGACGGGTCGCCGGTGCTGCTCGACTTCGGCTCCGCCCGCGCCGCCTCGGCCAAGAGCGAGCTCACCGCGATCATCACCCCGGGTTACGCCCCGATCGAGCAATACCACTCCCACGGCCAGCAGGGCCCCTGGAGCGACTTGTACGCGCTCGGCGGAGTTCTGTACTGGATGATCACCGGCAAGAGGCCGGTGGAAGCGGTGGCTCGCGTTCGGCAGGACATGCTGCCACCTGCGGTGCAGACGGCCGACCGCAACCGCTACGGGACGGAGTTGCTTGCGGCGATAGACTGGGCGCTGACGCTGCACGAGGAGCGGCGTCCGCAGTCGGTGTCGGAGTTTCGGTCCGCGCTGTCGGGGCTCGCCACCGCGGACCAGAAGACCGTCAAAGTCCGGAACACGGGCCAGGCTTCGGATCCGCTCACCAGCCTGCCCACGGAGATCGCCTTCGACCGCGAGGTGCTGAGAAAAATCGAGGCCGACCTCGCGAGGTATATCGGGCCCATCGCCCCCGTCGTGATCAGGGCTGCCGCGAAAAAGGCCTACACCATTGCGAGCCTGGCCCAGATGGTGTCGTCCGACATCGCCGATGAGAGGGAACGGGCCGCGTTCGTGAAGCGATTCTCGGGAGACAGGTCCACGCCCACTGGAGATCCGACGCGCACGCGTTCCACGCAGTCCGCGCCTTCGAGCGTCACGCAGATCGACCCGCAAACGCTCGCCAAGGCCGAGGCAGCGCTCGCAAGATACATCGGCGCGGTCGCCAAGATAGTCGTAAGACGCGCTGCGGCGAAGGCTCGCGATGCGGGGGAGCTGTACCTCCTGATAGCCGAGGAGATCGAGGATCAGAGCGAGAGGAAAGCGTTCGTCCGCAAGGCCATCTCGGCCTCGAGCAAGGAATGAGGTCCGGCCTCCGCGGATTTATTTTTCGTACTTGAAGGACAGGAGCACCCGGGTGCGGTAGGCCGCGACCTTGCCGCTTTCGATCTTCAAGTCCTGCTTCACCACTTCGGCTACGCGCAGGTCGCGCAGCGTCTTGGACGCGGTCTCCACCGCCCGCTTCGCAGCATCCTCCCACGACGTGGTGCTCGTTCCGATCACCTCGGTGATCCTGTAGACTCCGTCAGCCTTGGCCATCGTTCGTCTCCTTTGACAGATTTCGCCCTTCCCGGACGGGAACGCCCCGGGATGATACTCCTTAGTCCCATGGCATCGGCTCGGCACCGATCGGAATCGGGCGGCAAATGGACTTGATTCTCTGGCGCCACGCGGAAGCGGCCGACGGGAAGCCCGATTCGGCGCGAGAGTTGACCGAGAGAGGCCGGGAACAGGCGCGGCGCGCGGCTCGATGGTTGACGCCGCGCCTGCCCGAGCACTGCAAGATTCTGGTGAGCCCCGCCGCGCGCGCGCAGCAAACCGCCTCCGCGCTCGGCACCGGATTCGTGACCACGACCTCGGTGGGGACGGACGCCTCGGCTGGGGACGTCGTCGCCGCCGCGGGCTGGCCGGCGCGCCCGGACGCGGTGCTGGTGGTCGGGCACCAGCCGACTCTGGGTCGCGTCGCCGCGATGCTGCTCTCGGGCGCGCAAGCCGACTGGGAAATCGAGAAAGGCGCTATATGGTGGCTGCGCCGCGCGGGCGACAAGACGCTGCTCCTTGCCGTAGTCGATCCGAGCTTCGCCTGATCGGCGATCCCGCGCCGCCGCCCTAGAACCCGTAGTGCAGGCGCGCCGAGACTACGCTCACCGGACCGCGGTCGGCGTTATAGCCCGGGTTGAAAATCCTCTGGAAATCGGCCGACACCCAGGTGTCCCTCGCCAGCGCGAAGCTGTAGTAGGTTTCGAAGATGCTTTCCGGCCGGTAATTCAGTGCGCCGTCGCCCAGGAAGAAACCCAGCCCGCCTGCGGCGAGGTAATCGCGATGCGCGGCGGACAGCGCGTTTCTCACCAGCGCCGCCCCGACGGAGTCCGCCGGCCGGTTCCAGCCCGCGCCCTCGATCGATACCCCGGCGGAGACCGACCTGTCGATTTCGGTGAAAGCGAAGGTCTCGGCCTGTCCATTGTTCCAGCTCGCCCTGGCGAACACGCCCGCTGCAGCCGCGAGGCTCTGCTCGAGGTTGACGCCGAACCCGTACTTCACCCTTTTCTGGCGGGTAGCAGCCAGGTCGGGCGTAGTCCCCGTCGCATCCGCCTCGGCGATCGAATCGCGGAACCCGCCCATGTCGGCCTGATTCCGGAACGCGAGCAGCCGCAGCCTGCCCGCGCGGCCGCCGAGCTCGTGCGCGTGCTCCAGTTCGATCTGATCGCCGAAGCTCGCGAAGATGCGCGGGTTGAGCGGCAGACCGTTCGACTGCTTGGGCATCATGAATCGCCCGCCGCGCAGCGCCCAGTCGTCGTAGAAATATTCGAGCGCTGCGCCCCAGGAGTAGCCGCGCGCGTCCGCCGCAAAGTCGTAGGCGCCGTACGTCATCAGCGACCAGTTCAGGAACTGGGTGCGCGGGTCGTGACTGTAGGCATTGCCGTCGAAAAGATCCAGAACCGAGAGGTTGCCGGCCGTCAAAACGAGCCGCCTCCGATCGACATTGCCGGCGAGCTGGTTGGCTTCCGATTCGAGCCCGAGGTTGCCGCCGCCCAAGCCCCAGCTCTGGCGCACGAACAGGCGGGCGCGATACAAGCTCGGGGTCGGGCCCGAGGTGCGGGCGATCTCGCCGTTGGTGAATCCGCCCAATCCGGCGAGATGGGAGAGCGCGACCCCCTGCGCGATCTCGGGATCGAAATAGAGCTCGCCCCCGCTCCAGATCCGGGTGCCGAGCGCGGCGGTCGCGGTGAACGAATAGCTCTTCTCGAGATCAGTCGAAAGGCTGTTCGGGCCCGAGTACGCGGCACCGAAGGGACGTTTCTGCTGCCAGACGTAGGTCGCCTGGAGCTTCGCGTCGCTTGTTTCCTGCTGGACACCCTGGGCGTGGACCATGCCCGAAAATCCGAGCAAGATCGCCGCGAAAACGGCGGGCCGGTGCATCGACATCGCTACGACGGTCTGACTACTTCCCCGACCCCCCAGATCAGACCGACACCCAGGGCGATCAACAGCACCTGCTGCGCCGTGGCGCCCAGCTCCGGGCGCCGGTGCAACCCAGGAATGAGATCGGCCACCGCGACGTAGATCATGCTTGCGGCGGCGAGCGCGAGCACCGTGGCTATCCATTCCTGTGCCGACTGGAGCGTCAAGTAGGCGAGCAGCGCCCCGACCAGCATGGCGAGACTCGAGAGCAGATTGAGCGCCAGAGCCGCGGCTCTGCCGTACCCCGAGTGCAGGAGGATGACGAAATCCCCGATTTCCTGAGGGATCTCGTGGGCGATGATCGCCGCCGCGGTCACTACGCCGAGCTCGGTACTCTGCAGGAACGCCGCCGCGATCAGGATGCCGTCGACGAAGTTGTGAAAGCTGTCGCCGATGATGATCATCAGGCCGCTGCGCCCCTGGTCGTTCGGCTCGGCGTGGTGCGCCTCGCAGTCCTCGACATGGCAATGCCGCCACAGGACGAGTTTTTCCAGGACGAAGAACCCGAGGATGCCGGCGAGCACTGTGCCGAACAAGGCCTGCAGGCTGCCGGTGCTGCCGATCGCGTGCGGAAGTATCTCGAGGAACGCCGCGCCGAGCAGCGCCCCGACGGCGAAACTCACCAACGCGGGAACCCAGCTCGCAGGGGCCGAAAGGGCGAACAAGGCGGCGATCGCGACGCTGATCACGCCGCCCGAGACGGTGGTCGCCGCGATCCACGCAATCGTCGCCATGCGCTAATCGTCCTCCAGCCAGATGAGGCTCGCCATTCTGCCCGTCGTGCCGTCGCGCCGGAAAGAGAAGAAGCGCTCGTCGCTCGCCGTGCAGTACCCGCCCCCGTAGACCTCCGTGACTCCCGCAGCGGCGAGCCGGCGCCGGGCGAGCCCGTCGAGATTCGCGAGGTACTTCCCGTCGGGCCTCGGTGCAAACGACTCCTCGGCGCCGTGGTCCTTGTCGACGAAAGCGCTGCGCACGTCCTCTCCGACTTCGTAGCGACGGGCACCGATGCCCGGACCGATGTAGGCGATGAGATCTCGCGGGGACCCGCCCATCGCCCGCACGACGTTCTCGACCACTCCGCCCGAGAGCCCGCGCCACCCGGCGTGCGCGATCCCCGCGGCGCGGCCGGTGCGTTCGCTCAGGAGAATCGGCAGGCAATCGGCGATCATCACGACGCAGACCGGACCTGCCGCTCGCGTCACGGCGCCATCGGCTTCCGTATCCGGTCCGGCCTCCGCCGCGTCGATCACCGTCGACCCGTGCACCTGCCTCATCCACGCCGGCTCGGCGGGAAGACAGGCTCTCAGAATGGCCCGGTTGCGCTCGACACGCCGCGGATCGTCGCCGACCCGCGCGCTCAAATTGAGGCTGGCGAATCGTCCGGAGCTCACCCCGCCGGCGCGGGTGGTGACGAGCGAGCGCACCCGTTTCGCCGCGGGCCAGTCGGGGACGACCCAATCGGTATGGAGCGCGCTCCTCACTCAAGCGATTCCAGCAGCGTCCGGAGATCCTCGGGCAAAGGCGCCGAGAAGCGTCTGCGCGCCGCAGAGGCCGGATGCGCAAATTCCAGTCGCGCGGCGTGGAGCGCCTGCCGACGCAGCGGCGCGACTTGCGGGCCACCCCTTCGTTTGCCGCGGTAGACGGGGTCGCCAACCAGGGGATGCCCCAGCAGCTGCATGTGCACCCGAATCTGATGAGTCCTTCCCGTATCCAGGCTGCATTCCAGCAGGGAAACGCGGTCGAAGCGCCTTACCACGGTGTAGCGCGTCAAAGCCGGCCGGCCGCCGGACACGGCCGCCATGCGCGTTCGGTTCCGCGGATCGCGTCCGATCGGCGCGCTGATTTCCCCATCCCGCGCGACCGCGCCATGCACCAGCGCGAGATAGTCGCGTTTCACCGTTCTCGCCTGGAGCTGCCGGACCAGGTCGGTGTGTGCGGCCAGAGTCTTCGCGACCACCAGAAGCCCGCTGGTGTCCTTGTCGAGGCGGTGCACGATGCCGGCCCGCGGAATCGCCGCGAGCTGCGGTGCATGGTGCAGCAGCGCGTTCAGCATCGTTCCGTTCCAGTTGCCGCTTCCCGGATGCACGACCAGCCCCGCCGGCTTGTTGAGCACCAGGACCTGGTCGTCCTCGTAGACGATGTCCAGCGCGATGCGCTCGGGGCGATGCGCCGCGTCCGCGGGGTCGGGCTGGGAGCGGATCTCGATGCGCTCTCCGCCCCAGATCTTCTGCTTGGGCTTCGCCGCTCGCGAATCGAGACTGACGTGCCCGTCTTTCAGCCATTTCTGCAGGCGGTTTCGCGAATGCTCGGGAAACATCCGCGCTAGCGCCTTGTCCAGGCGCAATCCCGCGAGCATCTCCGGAACCCTTCGCTCCACCGCTGCCACGGTATAATTTCCCATCTCATCCCGTCGCTCGACCATGAAACGTAGTGTAGCTTTATTCGCTCTCGCCCTGGCGGCGTGCTCCTTCGCCGACAAGCGCGATCCCACCGCCGGGATGTCGGCCGAGAAGCTCTACGCCGAGGCCAAGGAAGCGCTCGACGGCGGCCAATACGATCTCGCGATAAAGCGCTACGAAACGCTCGAGGCGCGCTTTCCCTATGGGCGCTACTCGCAGCAGGGCCAGCTCGAGGTCGCCTACGCCTACTACAAGCAGAACGAGCAGGCGTCGGCGGTTGCGGCGACCGAGCGGTTCATGAAGCTCCATCCCAATCACCCCAACGTCGATTACGCCTATTACCTTAAGGGCCTGGCCTACTTCAATGAAGATCTGGGCCTGTTCGGCAAGATATCGCGCCAGGACCGGACCGAGCGCGATCCCAAATCGGCGCGCGAGTCGTTCGACGCATTCAAGGAGCTGGTGCAGCGCTTCCCGGAGAGCCGGTACGCGCCCGACGCGCTCGATCGGATGAAATACCTCGTCAACGCGCTCGCTTCCCACGAGGTTCACGTCGCCCGCTACTACCTGAAGCGGGGCGCGTACGTCGCGGCGGCGAATCGCGCGCAATACGCGCTGAAGAACTACCCTCAGGCGCCGGTCCAGGAGGAAGCGCTCCTCATCCTGATCCGCGCATACGACGCGCTGGGGATGCCGCAACTGCGAGACGACGCGGAGCGGATCCTGATGAAGAATTTTCCCGACAGCGAGCACGCGAAGAGCATGCTCAGCCAGCTCGGTCGTTGAGGGCGGTTCGGCTCGGCCTTCAGCGGTCCTGGAGGGGCTTTTCCCGCGCAGCGCGGCCCGATTCGAAGAAAAGGACGGCGTCCTCGAGCTCGCGCGTGAACCTCATCGGCGGCAAGCTGGCAAGGATCCGCCTGCCGTAGGGCTTCGACAGCAGCCTCGGATCGCAGATGACGAGCACGCCGCGGTCGGCCTCGTCTCGTATCAGCCTGCCCGCGCCTTGCTTGAGAGAAATGACTGCCTGAGGCAACTGGTAGTCGAGAAAGGGGTTGCCGCCGCGGCGCTCCAGCGACTCGAGCCGCGCCGCGAGCACGGGATCGTCCGGCGGCGCAAACGGCAGCTTGTCTATGATCACGAGCGACAGGGCTTCCCCCCGAACGTCCACGCCCCCCCAGAAACTCGCGCTCGCGACCAGCACCGCATTGCCCAGGCGACGGAACCGCTCGAGCAGCTCGCTGCGGGACCCCTGGCCCTGAAGCATCAACGGAAATGCGATCGCGCGCCGGTCGAATTCCTCACGCAGCAACCGGTGAGCGAGCCGCATCGCCCGCAAGGTAGTGAACAGCAGGAACGCCCGTCCGCCGCTCGCCTGGATCACCGGTAGCGAGGCGGCGACCGCAGCCCGCGTATGCTCTTCGCTGTTCGGATCCGGGAGCTTCCTCGGAACGCAGAGCAACGCCTGCGACGCGTAGTCGAATGGGCTGTCCCAGCACGCGGTGCGCGCCCCCTCCAGCCCCATCTCGCCCCGATAGAGACTGAAGTCCCCGGCTACGGCGAGCGTCGCGGAGGTGAAGATCCACGCGCGCGGCCGGCCGTCGAGCTGCCTGCGGAAAACCTCGGCCACCGAAAGCGGAGTGGCGTGGAGTCGCAGCGAGTGCCCGAGCACCTCGATCCAGCGAACGAGGTCGGTGCGGCTCTCGTCGCGCCAGCGCTCGAGCAAGGCACGGGCTTCCCGGGCCCGCACCGAGCAGCGCGCGAGGCCCTCGCTCCTTTCGTCGAGCACCTCGAGAGCGTCGCACAAGGGCACGAGCGCGGAATCGAGACCGGCAAGGGCGTCGGAGAATTCCCGTCTTCCTTTGGCTGACGCCGCGGTGACGCGCGTGCTCTCACCCGGCAGCGCCAGGCGAAGATCGCGCGCCGCCTTCTCCAGCGACGCGGCCAGCCGCGGCGGATCCGGCGTGTCCCTCGCGCCGGCGAGTGCTTCGGCGCGGACGTCGCGCGCGAGCTCGACGAGCTGCGCCGTCGACAGGGTTTCGCCGAAGAATAGCGTCGCCGTGTCCGGAAGCTGGTGCGCTTCGTCGAAGATCACGGTATTGCACGCGGGCAGAAGGTCCGCCATGCCTTCGTCCTTGAGCATCACATCGGCGAAAAACAGGTGATGGTTGACCACGACGAGATCGGCGGTGAGCGCCTCGCGCCGTGCGGCCATGACGAAGCAATCCCGGTACCGCGGGCACGATTGCCCCAGGCAGTTTTCGCGGGTCGAGGTCGCCAGATCCCAGGCCGCCGCTTCCTCCGGCACGTCGGCGAGCTCGCTCTTGTCTCCGGTGCGGGTGACTCGCGCGAAGCTCGCGATGCGCCGCAGGTCCGCCGCGACGTCGCGCCCGGACACCTGACCTCCATCGAGATTGCGCTCCAGGTGGTAATGGCAGACATAGTTGCCACGGCCCTTGAGGAGCGCCGTGCTCACCGGGATGCCGAGCGCCGCGCGCACCGTCGGCAGGTCACGGTGGTAGAGCTGATCCTGCAGGGTCTTCGTCCCCGTGGATATGATGACCTTGCCGGCCGACAGCAGCGCGGGAACGAGGTAGGCGAAGGTTTTTCCGGTGCCGGTGCCCGCTTCGCAGACGAGGATCGCGTTGTCCCGGATCGCCTCCGCAACGCGGCGTGCCATCTCCACCTGCTGCGATCGAACGCGGTATTCGGGAATTTTCGACGCGAGCGGGCCGCGCTGGCCGAAAATCGCGTCCAGACTCTCCACGCCGGCGCTCGGACCTTCTCCAGTCTCGGTCCGGGTGCGGTGCTGGGTGTGACCTTCCGGCGAGCTCATGTTCTGCGCATTTTTTCCGAGATTCGTCGCTCTGATCCCTATAACGTTGCACCTGGGCGCGGGGCGCTTTACAGGCCCAAGCCGATAGTCTAAGGTTACTTTAATTATGCGCCGCAACTATTTGTGTCTCAGCGTTTTTCTCCTATGCAGTTGCGCCGCTCCCCAGCCGTCCCCGCGCAGCCCGGAGCTGGTCTTCCAGGCACTCGCGACCGCCGGCGTGCCCTACCGACGCGGGGGAGAGTCTCCGGAGACCGGTTTCGATTGCAGCGGGCTCGTAGCGCACGTCTACAAGGAAGCCTTCGGCATCCAGCTGCCCCACAACGCCAGAGAACAGAGCCGCGTAGGCAAGCACATTACCGTGTCGGGCCTCGAGCCGGGCGACCTGGTCTTCTACAACACCGAGCGGCGGCCCTACTCTCACGTCGGCATCTACCTGGGAGACCACCGTTTCATCCACGCACCCAAGCCTGGATCCTCGGTGCGCGTCGAGGACATGCGCGCGGCCTACTGGAGCAGGCGCTTCGACGGAGCGCGCCGCGTGATCGAATAGTTCCGCGGCCGGCGCGGATTCAGCCGGTCTGCAGCTCGAATATGACCGGCACGTCCACCGTGAACTCGCGCCCGCGCGGCGCGGGTCTGACCTGGGTCAGCGCGTTGAAGGCCCTCTTCACCATGTCGAGCGCTTGGGCGTCCAATATCTGGTAGCGGCTCGAGGTCTTCACGAGCGCGTTCTTGATCGCCCCGTTTGCGTCGACCACGACGCGAATTTCGACACGCCCTTCCCAGCCGCGCTCCATCGCCTGCACCGGATAGCGCTTGTAGCGCTTCGCCGCGTCGATCAAGGCGAGCCGGTACGCTTCGAGCAGGCCGGCGTCGGATAGTTCGGCCGGCGGCCTCGCGGCGACCGTCGAATCCGGTTCGGAGACGCGCGGCGCCTCCGCCGAGGCAAAGGGCTGCGCGCTCGGCGGCGCCGGATCCGGCACACGCTCTTCAACCCGGAGGGCAGCCGTCGGCGCGGGCGATTGGGTCTGTTCCAGGGCAACCGGAATTTCCCGTCGCTCGCGAACCTTGTTCCGGACCGGAACCGGAGCGCGCGATTCGGCCGGTTCCGTCCTCGACTCGAACATGGCCGTCAGGACTCTGGATTCCTCGCGGGAATTTCCCGCCTGCAGACCCGGAAACGCGAGCATCACGAACGTGTGCAACGCGATCGAAAAGCCGAAGCACAGATATAGCGTGCGCTCCTGCTTGTCGTCGCGCGACCATTCCGCCGCGGCCCTGGAACTCCACATCGCGCCAGTATCGCCTTTACGCGGACTTTTTGTAGTAAGTCTGGTACCACTCCGCAAACCGCCGCACGCCGACCTCGATCGGGGTCTGGGGCTTATAGCCGACCGATCGCTGAAGCTCTCCCACGTCGGCGAATGTGGCGGGCACGTCTCCCGGCTGCATCGGAAGGAGCTCAAGCTTCGCTTTTCTGCCCAGACACTGCTCCAGGACCTCGATATAGCGCATGAGCTTGACCGGCTGGTTGTTGCCGATATTGAAAATGCGCCAGGGAGCGTAGCTGGTCGCGGGATCGGGCCGCTCGCCGGTCCACCCGGCTGCGGGCGCGGCAGGCTTGCCCATCACCCGCACGACGCCCTCCACGATGTCGTCGACGTAGGTGAAATCTCGCACCATGTCGCCGCGGTTGAACACGGAGATCGGGCGCCCGGCGAGAATTCCCTCGGTGAACTTGAACAGCGCCATGTCGGGGCGCCCCCAGGGGCCGTAGACGGTGAAAAAACGCAAACCCGTGCACGGCAACCCGTACAGGCTCGCGTAACTGTGGGCCATCAGTTCGTTTGCTTTCTTGGTAGCCGCATACAGGGAAACCGGATGATCCACATTGTCGTGCTCGGTAAACGGCAGGCGAGTGTTCGCGCCGTAGACCGAGCTGCTGGAGGCGAACACCAGGTGCCCGACTTTCGAGTGCCGGCAGCCCTCGAGCACGTGCATGAAGCCCACGAGATTCGCATCGATATATGCAGAGGGATTCTCGATCGAGTAGCGCACTCCCGCCTGTGCGGCCAGGTGCACGACCGCATCGAATTTGCCTCCCGAGAAAAGCACGCCCATCGGCCCGCGTTCGACGATATCGAGCTTCTGGAAAGCGAAACCGGAGCGCGCGCGCAGGCGGTCGAGCCTTGCCTGCTTCAGCCGGACGTCGTAGTAGTCGTTCAGATTGTCGATGCCCACGACCTGGTCGCCGCGGTCGAGCAGACGATGCACGAGGGCGGACCCGATGAACCCCGCAGCCCCGGTGACGAGAACCTTCATTTGGAGCGAGTCCTCCCAGTATTTTCCGACGGGCAAAACCGCGCCGCCCGTCGAATCCCTTCACGCACGAACGGCCGGCTGCACGTCTTTCTCGCGGTACCCTTGAGGGTTCGCGCTCTGCCAGCGCCACGCATCCCGACACATGTCGTCCAGCGACTTCACTGCCCTCCAGCCGAGGATTTTTTCCGCGAGCGAAGGGTCCGCGTAGCACTCGGCGATGACGCCCGCGCGCCGGCCGACGCGCTCGAAGGGTATCGATCGGCCGCACGCGCGCTCGAAAGCCCGTATCGCTTCCAGCACCGAGATTCCGCGCCCGGTGCCGAGGTTCACCGTGATCCCCGTCCCCTCGCGTTGCATGGCTTCCATGGCCGCGAGGTGCCCGCGTGCGAGATCGACGACGTGGATGTAGTCGCGTATCCCGGTGCCGTCCCGCGTCGGGTAATCGCTGCCGAAAACGCGCACCTTGTCGCGGACGCCCGCCGCGACCTGCGCAATATTCGGCATCAGATTGTTCGGAACGCCCAACGGATCCTCTCCGATCAGTCCGCTCGGGTGCGCGCCCACCGGATTGAAGTATCGCAGCAGCGCGATGCGCCACCTGGTCGGATCGGAGGCGGCCAAGTCCTGCAGGATGCGCTCGACCATCCATTTCGATTGTCCGTAAGGATTGGTCGGACCGAGCGGGGCGTCCTCGCGGATGGGCACCGGTGCGGCGTCGCCGTACACCGTTGCGGAGGAGGAAAACACCAGCATCCCGACGTGCGCCCGCGTCATCGCCCGGCACAGCGTCAGCGCGCCCTGCACGTTGTTTTCGTAGTATTCGATCGGCTTCTCGACCGATTCACCGACCGCCTTCAGTCCCGCGAAATGAATCACCGCGTCGAACCGGTTCCGCGCAAACACGTCCTGCACCGCACCCGGATCGCGAACATCCCCCTTCACGAATTCGGGCGTGCCGCCGGCAATCCTGGCGATCCGCTCGATCACCGCGTGATGGCTATTGCACAGATTGTCGAAAATGACCACTTCGTGCCCGGCCGCCATCAGCTCGACGCAGGTGTGGGAGCCGATATAACCGGCTCCGCCCGTCACCAGCACTTTCATGGCAATTGCGCTCGCTTTCATGTTTGGCAGGGAGAAAGTCCAGGCGGAAAAGGGCCCGGTGAATGGACATCGATGAAGGTCAGTTCCACGAGGATTCTCGCGCGAGCGCGGAGTCTAGCCGATTTTTGCGGCGGTCGCCGCTGAAAAAGACCGCAACAGCTGACTGGGAGACGACGCGCAGCGCAGGGCTTCCGTGCTTTCGCGTCGGAAAGCGCGGCGGATCAGTGTGCCCGGCGCCCGCCGGCGGCGCCCCGCCGCCCTTTGCTCTGAGTGATTGCGCGCGTCGGATTTCTCGCACGCCGCGCGGGATGCAGGTAGCTCAGCACTTGGGGAGCAAGGTCATCGGCTCTCCCCGACGCCTCCATCGCGTGCGTGAAACGACCGAACAGGTAAGCAACGCCCAGTCCGATCAGGGGCCACGCGACCACTACCGCCACCCACGTAATCCAGCTCATAAGACCTTCGGTCGTAGAAGGCTGACCGGTGCGGCCGACCAGCCGTCTCCATGACAATATCATGAAGTCGCAATGGAGCCAAACCGGTGACAAGGCTCGTTTGCCACCATGCGCCGCGCCCTGTCAGGGCCGCGGCAGCAGATTGCGCCGTGCCAGGACCGAGCGCATCGTGTCGAATTGGAAGTCGCCGAGCAAGAGTCCGAGGCGCTGTGCGCATCGATCGAGATTGAGGTAGTGCCGGAAGCGCGACAAGGCGCCCGCCGCCACCCGCGGTTGCTCGGGATCGACCTCCCACGGGTGGACATAGAACACGAACTCCTGCTGCCGCGCGTTCAGCTTGCGCAGCGCCCAGCGCGTGAAGCGATAGGGAAAGAGCCGAAAATACCCCCCACCCGCGACGGGAACCTTGGCGCCGCAGTAATGCAGCACCGATATGGGAAATTCGACCAGGCGACCGCCGCCGGGAGTCGTCAGGACGTGCGGCCTTGGCTCGGCGTCGGGCATTCCATAGCGATCGTGTCGCATCGGGAAAATGCTCGAGTCGTACTGGAAGCCTTCTTCGCAGAGAATATCCAGCGCCCAGAGGGAGCGCCGCGTGATCGAGTAGGTGGCAGCCCGGTACCCCACGACCGCGCTCTGCGACAAGTCCTCCAGCAGCGCCTTCGCTGCACGTGTCTCGCGCTGGAACTCAGCCGGCGTCTGGGTGTAAATCAGCCGGTGGCTCATGCCGTGCGAAGCGACCTCGTGGCCGAGCGCGACGATCTGGCGGACCACTTCAGGGTGCTTGCGCGCGACCCACCCGAGCACGAAGAAGGTCGCTCGAACTTTATGTTGAGCGAGCAGCTCGAGGAGCGTCGATGTGCTCGCCGCCACTCGCGTCCTGAATCCGTCCCAGGAACCGCGGTCAATCGCCTTGGCGAAGCCCTCGACCTGGAAATAGTCCTCCACGTCCACCGTGAAGGCGTTGGTCATGCCGCGCGTCTTGCCCGACGGTTGCGTCCCGTCGTGGCTCGTGGCCGCTTTCGTCAGAGCCTCCACACCGAAAATCCGGCCGCCCGCAGCGCAGATGCGTCAAAGCGCGCCTTCACGTCCATGAAACAGCCGCGGGGCGCGAGTTTCGCGACCAGCTGCCCGGTCGGCATCGCGACGAATTGTTTGTGAGCCACCGCGGCAATCACCGCATTGGCGCGGGGGAGCGCGTCCCAGGGAACCAGATCGATGCCGTATTCGTGGTTCGCCTCGCCCGGATTGGGCACCGGATCGTGGACTTGAACCTCGATGCCGAAGGCCCTGAGCTCGCCGATCACGTCTATGACCCGCGAGTTGCGCAGATCGGGCACGTCCTCCTTGAAGGTGAGTCCGAGCACGTTGACCCTGGCCCCTTTGACGGGATGGCCGTTGCGAATCAATTCCTTCACCGTCTGCTCGGCAATGAACTTCCCCATGTCATCATTGATGCGACGGCCGGCAAGAATGACCTCGGGGTGGTAGCCAAGCTTCTCCGCCTTGTGTGTCAGGTAGTAGGGGTCCACGCCGATGCAGTGGCCGCCAACAAGGCCGGGGCGGAACGGCAGGAAATTCCACTTGGTGCCGGCGGCCTCCAGCACCTCGAGGGTGTCGATGCCGATCTTGCGAAAAATGATCGACAACTCGTTCATGAGGGCGATATTCAGGTCCCGTTGCGTGTTCTCGATGACCTTGGCGGCCTCGGCTACCTTTATGCTCGAGGCGCGGTACACGCCCGCCCCGATCACGGCGCCATAGATGCGCGCGACTTTCTCAAGCGTCTCCGGCGTGTCACCCGATACGACTTTGGTGATCCGGGTGAGCGTGTGTTCCTTGTCGCCCGGATTGATGCGCTCGGGGGAATAGCCAACGTTGAAATCACGCTGCCACTTCATGCCCGAATTCTTTTCCAGCACGGGGACGCATATTTCCTCGGTGGCGCCCGGGTAGACCGTCGATTCGTATACGACCGTGGTCCCGCGCTTCATGTGCTTGCCGACCCCGGTGCTCGCGCTTACGAGCGGAGCAAAATCAGGCTGGCGGGCGGCATCGATGGGCGTCGGGACCGCGATGATGATGATGTTTGCTGCGGCGAGATCTTTGGGATCCGTGGTGACCGTCAGCCGACTCGCCGCCCGGAGGTCTTCGCCCGAGATCTCGCCGGTCGGATCGATGTGGCGGCGATAGCTTGCGACTTTCTCCGCGCTCAGATCGTAGCCGATCGTTTGGAATTTCTTGCCGAACTCGACCGCGAGCGGCAGACCCACATAGCCAAGCCCAACGACTGCTACGACATCCATGCTTTCTCCCAACTCGAAACCATGCTGTTGACAGGCGGCTTCGCCAGACTCATTTCCGTTTCGCCCCATCGAGAGCAGATTTGATTGCGTGCAGGCTCCGGGCGGGGGTGTCCGGAGGGACCGAGCATCCGGGAGTGACCATCAGGCCGCGGGGGCCCGCTTCGCGGAGCGCGCGCGCGACCTGATTCTCCACTTCTGCCGGCGACCGGTAGTCTATCGTTGCCTCATTGATTCCTCCCAAAAGGGTTTTGCTGGTCCGGGCGCGTGCTTCGTTCAGCGACGGCGCGGTAGTGAGGTTCGACCAGTTAAGCGCCTGCACGGGGTAATCGAGTAAAGCGTCGAAATGGACGCGCTTCCCGTGAATATGCAGGACGTTGAACGGCGATCCGGCCACGGCATCGAGCACCCTCAGATCAAACGGCCTGCCCCAGGTCTTGTAATCCTCGTCGGTCATCACGTCGTCGGTAGCCGCGCCCAGCGACAGGAAAATGCCGGCGGCTCCCCTGGCGACGGCCTCGGAAGCATAGGCGGCGAGGGAAGCTGCGATCGCCTGCATCGCGCCCAGCAGAGTTTCCGGATAGCGCAACCGCGCCTCGGCGAGATCGCCGGTTCTCGTGAGTCGACGCGCCGTTATCCAGGGGCTGAACACGGTCTCGATGAACAGCGTCTCCTTCCCTATTGTGCGGCTTATGATCGACAGTGCCTCGAGCTGTTGCGCCCAGCATTCATCCCCGCCCGAGACCGGCTCGACGTGCTTCCAGTCTTCCTCGGTCGCCAAGGCGTCGAGCCCGGACGGCACCGGGTAGGGGTAGTCGTTCATCACCTTGATGAAGTCGACGTCGAAGGCGCGGTAAAAATCGATCTGGGCCTCGGCGTATTTTCGGCCCGGCATGTGCTGGAGGCCGAAGTGATACCAGAAACTGAACGGCGGACGGTCAACCTCCTCGCCCTTCAGGGCGCGCGTCACGCGCTCGATCTTGTTCAACGCGACCTCTTCGGCGTTGCAGGCAGCAAGGGTCAGTTATTGTCGGAAGGCCGCGGCACGTCTTTATCGGCTCGCGACGATGATAGGGAAAATCGGTAGGGAAATCAATTTGAAGCGCTCCGCCTCTCTGTGGGTATAGCGCGGGCTCGCGGAAGCCCGGGACGTATTGACCGGCATGACCCTTCCGAATTCGATAGGATGAACGCGTGAACAGCGCACCGCACTTGCCTGACGCTATTCTCCCGCTGCTTCGTTGTCCGGGCTGTCGCGGCCTCGTTGGCGCCGCCAGCGGAGCGATGCAATGCCTGGCCTGCGGGATCCGATACCCGGTAGTCAAAGGGATTCCGGTTTTGATCGACGATACCCGGAGCGTCTTCCGTGCGGCCCAAATCGCCGGGGAACTCGGCGCCACCGCTCCTGCCTTGGATACCTCCGATCGGATCCGCGCACTGACGCCGACAATCGATCACAATTACCGGCTGCTGCCGGTGCTCTCACGCTTGGTGTCTCTCTGCAAAACCCGAGGTCAGAGTCGCACGCGGATACTGGTTGTTTGCGGCCTGCAAGGGCAGGCCAAGAAGCGCGTTTTACCGAGGTGGGAAAACGCGGACGTAATCTATGCCGCCCTACTTCCGCGCTCCGGCCCGGCCGTAAGCTGCGACCCCCAGCGATTGCCGTTCGAGGACCAGTCCTTCGACGCGCTGGTGGCGCTCGACGTCCTTCACCAGGCGCTCGACCCCAACGTGTGCGCTGCGGAAATTCACCGCGTGCTCGTGGATCGAGGCCCCGTGTACGCTGAGACCCCTTTCATGAAGCCGGTCCACCAAAGCACCTATGACTTTCAGCGGTTTACACCTTTGGGTCATCGCCGCGTCTTTCGTCACTTCGAGGAAGTCGAAAGCGGCGTAGCCGCCGGATCCGGAGCTGCCTTGGCCTGGGCATGGCGATCTTTCTTGGGAAGTTTGGCGCGATCCCGGATGGCGAGATTTGCCTTTCGGACCTGGGGTAGTTTCACCGGCTTCTTCCTGCAGTACTTGGACCCTTTGCTGCGCGACCGGCCTGCGTCCCACGACGCCGCAGCGTCCGTGTACTTCCTGGGCCATCGCAGCCAAACCACGCTGTCCGATCAGGAACTCGTCGCTGGATATCGAGGTAGCGCGCGGACTGCATGGACCAATACGGCTGCGCCGCGTCCCGCTACGGAGGTGTTCTCAACCTGGGCAGCGGCAGGGTGGGATCACAGGATGGCTGAGACGCATGCACCCGCGGTGCGCGAGATGCTCCACGCGGCGATGTCGACTCTCAGCGGCGCAACCGACGGCGTTTCGGCGATAGACATTGGATGCGGAAACGGGTGGGTAGTGAGAATGTTGCGGAAGCATCCCGCGTGTCGCTCGGTTACCGGCGTCGATGGGTCGGCTGCCATGATTGCTAAAGCCCGCTCGATGGATCCCGAAGGGGACTATGTGCTGGCGGATCTCTCCGATTGGACGCCGTCGACACGCGTAAATTTGGTACATGGCATGGAAGTCCTCTACTACCTTACCGACCCGGTCGCGTTCCTGCGTCGCGTATGCAACGAATGGCTGGCGCCCGGGGGAGTTGCGATCCTCGGCATCGACCACTATGCAGAGAACAAACCAAGCTTGGTTTGGCCGGTACGGCTCGGGGTGCAAATGACCACGTTGTCGGAAACCGCCTGGCGCGCAGGACTTTGCACAGCGGGGTTTACCGATGTCCGACTCTGGCGTGCGGCGTCGCGAGGTGGAGCCGGCACGCTTGCAATGCTGGCGCGCGCGCCGCTCAGGAGGTCTCCACCGGCTCCCACACCGCAACACGGTGCGCTTGGCGGCTCACCACCTCCATGAGGGGAAGCAGGCACCAAGCCCAGCGAACCGCGAGCAAGGGGATCGATCTCGAAGCGGCG
>DASSJA010000317.1:0-2386 GCA_035691445.1 Burkholderiales bacterium
CGCCCCAGCTGAGGATCTGCCCGACCAGCTTCGCGAGGCTGGTCCACTTCAGGGCGGCGAGGACCTGTCTCTCGACGCTCATCAGGTCGACAGCTCGAATCGTCCGTTGCAGCGTATGAACGGGCGGGCCAGGATATTGAGTTGCGAGCCGATATAGAAGGCGTCCGTCGCCCGCAACCCCATCGCTAGGTAGACGGCGGCGAGCATGTCCATGCGCAGCAGCTCCTTCAGCGACCGTCGGCCGCGCAGGACGGTCCGGAGGCCGCCCAGGGCGTCTCGGCGCTGGCGTCGGTGGAGGAGGCGATTCTCCGTTTTCCATTGCGTGAACGCCTCGGCAGGCAAGGGAAGGGGGGATTTTTCGTGGCCGGGATAGTGCTGCCAGGGAACCTGCACCATCGGCGGCGGAAAATGGCGAAGCCACGCGTTGTACATGCGGTGCCGCAGGCAAAAGTCCAGGGGCAGCCGGCAAATCGCGGAAAGCACCTCGGCGTCGTAGCACGGCTCGATGAATTCGACAGGCATCCGATCGAGATTCTCGAAGTACGCCGCGAGGTGCCGGCGCTGGTCGTTTTCAAGCAGAAAAACATAGAGCGCGCGTGCGGGGTCGGCGCAGCGCAGGCGCTCGAGCTCTGCCGTCACGCTCTCCAGAGGCAGGTCGCGCACGAACGAAGCATACTGCGCCCGGAACAGGCGCTTCGTCATCGCGATGGAATTGTCTTCCAGGAATTGTCGTGCCCCCGCCCGCGGGCCGTCCTCCCGCATCGTTCGGACGGCCGCCGGGGTGATGTAGACGTGACCCACGCCTACGCTGCCTCCGTCCCCTCCCCAGAGCTGGCGTGGAATGCCACCCTTGTCGGTCATCTCCCGTCCGAGGTCCGCGATCGTCCGCCATGCCAGGGCCGGGACTGCTCGCCCGGTCTCGCCCTCAGGCAGCGCTCGCTCGTGATGAATCGACCCGATGGCCCTGGCATACAGCGCGCCCAGAACCTGGTCCGCAGACCCGGGCCAGGAAACGTTGACGCTGTGCACTTCGATGTCTTCTGACCTCAGCTGGGTCACCACGCATCGCGAATCCAGCCCGCCGCTCAGCGACGCAAACGCGGCCTTGCGATTTCCCGCACGCAATTGCACCGCGCGCGCGAACGTTTCCTGGAGGCGGTGCAGCGCGGGCTCGATGTCCTGTTCGACGACCGAGCAGGCATCCCGATCCCAGCGCCAGTAGGTATCCACGCGGGCACGCCCGCTGCCGGTAGAGTTGCAGCTCAGGAGTCCGCCGCCGCGCAGCGAGCGGATCTGGATGTACGGCGTTCGGTCCGCCAGCGGAAAACCGAAACACGCCTCTTCCAGGGCGCCCCGCAGGTCGACCGCGAGCGGGAGGTTCGGCAGGTTCTCTATGAGCCGCAAAGCGCCGGCGAACACGAGGCTGCGGCCGTCGCTCGTCCAATAGATCGGCCGCACTCCAAGCTTGTCGGTGGCGAGCACCAGTTCGCCCTCGCGGACCCGGTACGCGGCCGCGCAGAAGCTGCCCCTCGAGCCCCGCAGAGTTGCGGCGAATTCGCTCGGAAGCGCGGTGAGCGCATGCAGGCGCTCGACGTCGTAGGCCCGGCTCATCGACGGCTCGCGCCCCGCGATCAGGCTGTCGCCGCTAAGCGCGGTTACGCCCGACTGGTCCGATCTCCACCCCGGGGCGTCAAAAGCGTCAAGGTCGAGCTTGGCCAGATAGAGCCGCCGGTCGGCGTACTCGGCAAGGGAGCCTTCGCCCGAACGGCTGAGGTTTTGCCGCAGAAAAGCCCGCCACTCGGGGCGGATTTCGGCGGCAGCATCGAGGGCATAGATTCCGCAGAATAACGACATGGGATCGCGGCCCTAGCGAATCGTGTCGGGCACGAGCCGGTGTACAGGTCGCCGCGTGCTCATGGGCCGGCAACGCAGTCAAAAGTGGCCTTTCTGCAAAAGAAAGCTTCGGCGTAGCCGCTGGGCGAATTCGCCTCGACCCCCCGCAGGCGCATTATGGACTGGAAGGTATCGCGGGTGAACCAGCGCTTGTCTTTCTGACTCTGAAAACACCCGAGTATGTGATCGATTTTCCTCCGCCATTCCCCGTCTTTCAGCGGCACGAGTAGATTCGGGCGGCCGAGATCGCCGTCGTATTTTGGAATCTCGTATTCCAGGATGAGGTGGTCGCGAAACGTGTTCCACGTCAGTTCCGAGATCAGCCGGTGGTCCTGGTGCAGATCTTCACGGAAATGCGTGAAGATGATGTCCGGAGCGACTTCGCCTTTGAGCCCTTCGAAGCATTCCTTGATCTGCGCGCCGCTATACGGGAAAAAGCCGTTCTTGAACTTCTCGATTTTGATGCTTTTCTTTCGGATTCCGCCGAGAAACT
>DASSJA010000318.1:0-8582 GCA_035691445.1 Burkholderiales bacterium
CGGTGCGGGCTTCCAATGCCTGTCGCATCGCCATCCATCGGCCGCACGGCGGAGACACGCTGGTCGTCCTCTCCGTGATCGACAATCTGGTGAAGGGCGCCTCGGGGCAAGCAGTGCAGAATATGAATATCATGTTCGGCATCGAGGAGACCATGGGTCTTTCAAGTCTGGCCGTCGTGCCCTGACATCACGCGGAGAAGCTAGTGCTCAAGCTGCTCAAGCAGTTCCGCCAGCGCTTCGGAATTTCGGCCCCGAAGATGACCGTGCAGACGCACGTCGCCTGGTACTGGCGCTGGCTCGGGATGCTGGTGTTCCTGTCGCTCGCGCTTGCCCTGGCGGCCTGGATGTACGATGCCGGGCGCCGTTTTGCCGGTTTTGATCGCAGCGAGCTCGAGAACCAGTTCGGGCGGCTTCGCGAATCCATGTCCCGGCTCGAGAGCGAGGCCGCGCGATTGCGCTCCATCGCCAACGCGAGCGAGTCTCGCTTGAAGATCGAGCAAACGGCGCAAGTTCAACTTGCCGCCCAGGTGAAGACGCTCGAAGACGAAAACAACCGTCTCAAGGAGGATCTCGCTTTTTTCGAAAACCTCGTCCCGACCGAGCGGCGCGGCGAGAAAGTCAGCATTCACCGGTTCAAGGTCGAACGCGACGTGCTCCCGGGCGAGTTCCGTTACCGCCTGCTGGTCCTGCAAGGGGGCAGGCTCGACCGTGAATTTCACGGGTCGCTCCAGCTTGTTGTGGAGATGCAACAGCAGGGCAAGGATGTTACAATCGTCATTCCCGATTCGGCCGATACGGGGAACGCCGCTTTCAAGCTCAACTTCAAGTATTTTCGGCGAGTCGAGGGAACGTTCCGGGTTCCAGCGGGAGCCAAGGTGCGTACCATACAGGCGCGCATCCTGGAGAACGGGTCCGGCGAGGCGCGCGCCAGCCAGAACGTCAACCTTTCTTAGCAGACGGGAAACGTTATGTTTCGCAAACAGCCGAGCAAACCGCAGAATCGCATCGACAGCCTGATCGGAGTCGGCACCAGGATCGAAGGCAATGTGAATTTCGCCGGAGGTCTTCGCATCGACGGCGAAGTCGTCGGAAACGTCACCGCGGTTTCCGACGAGCCTTCGACTCTTGTGCTGAGCGAAAAGGCGCGCATCGAAGGGGAAATCAGCGTGTCCCACCTGGTCGTAAACGGCGAGATCGTCGGTCCCGTATACGTCACCGAGTTCCTCGAACTGCAGTCGCGCTCCCGGGTCAAAGGAGACGTGCATTACAACAGCCTGGAGATGCATCTGGGCGCCATCGTCGAGGGGCACCTGGTGCATCGCTCGGGCGAGGGGAAGACCGTGGAGCTCAAGCTCGCTACGAGCAAGCCCGCGGTGTGAACGCGAGAGGCGCTTGAAGAACGACGTCACGCCCTCATATCGGTGCTGAAGGATTGACACCCGGGGACCGTTTCGAAACGGGGCGATCCGGAAGGAGCAGAGACATGAATGCAGTCGCGGAAATTCCCGCACCGCTCGTCTTCACGGACAGCGCTGCGAACAAGGTCAAGCAGCTGATCGACGAGGAAGGCAATTCCGAGTTGAAACTGCGCGTATTCGTCACGGGCGGCGGTTGCTCCGGATTCCAGTACGGTTTTACCTTCGATGAAGTGAAAAGCGACGACGACACCGTGATGGAAAAGAACGGCGTGATGCTGCTTATCGACCCGATGAGCTACCAGTACCTGGCTGGGGCGGAGATCGACTACACGGAAGGGCTCGAAGGCGCGCAGTTCGTGATCAAGAATCCCAACGCGACGAGCACCTGCGGCTGCGGGTCATCGTTTTCCGCCTAAGATCCGTCTGGAATCCGCAAGAACGGGCGCGTCCAGCGCCCGTTTTCATTTGGGTCCCGGCTTATCGGTCTTTCGCCGGCCGCCGATCACGCCGCGTAAATCGCGCCGAGCACCCTGGGCTTTGCCGCTCCGGTCACCTCGGGCAGGTTCGCGGCCTCCCGCCTGAGCGCGCGTTGCGCGAGCCAGGCAAAGGCGATCGCTTCCACCCAGTCGGGATGGACTCCGAGCTTCGCGGTCGACGCGACCCCGACGCCCGGCAGCGCCCGGGAGATGCGCGCCACCAGATCCGAGTTGTGCACACCGCCGCCGCACAGGTAGACCTCCCGCGCGCCCCTGCAGAATCCCGCGATCGCCCGGCCGACGCTGCGCGCGGTGAGCTCGGCCAGGGTGGCTTGCACGTCCTCGGTTTTGTGTCGCGCGGCGCCGAATCCGCGCAGCCAGCCGAGGCTGAAGTGGTGGCGCCCGGTGCTCTTGGGGGGCGGGCGGCGGAAGTAGGGGTCGGCGAGCAATGCCTTCAACAAGCGCTCGATCGGGCGCCCGCGCGAGGCGAGTAGGCCGCCCCGGTCGAAATCACGGCCGCACCGCTCGCGCACCCAGGCATCGAGCAGGACGTTGCCGGGGCCCGTGTCGAAGCCCGTCACCGGCCCGCTGGGGGGAAGGTCCGTGAGGTTGGCTATGCCGCCGAGATTGACGATCGCGCGATGGAGCCGGGAATCCCGAAAAACGCTCGCGTGAAAGGCGGGGACGAGCGGAGCGCCTTGTCCCCCGGCGGCGATGTCGCGGCTGCGGAAGTCCGTAACCACGGAGATGCCGGTTCGCTCCGCGAGCCAGGCGGGATTGCCGAGCTGCAATGAATACCCGGACTCCGGCCGGTGCCGCACGGTCTGCCCATGGCAGCCGATGGCGGAAACGGACCGGGCCTGAACGCGGTGTTTCGCGAGCAAGCGGCGGACAGCCTTCGCGTAGAGCTCGGACAGCTCGATGCCGGTGAGCGACGCGCGATGCAGCTCGTCGCGGGAGGGCTCGTGCAGGGCGAGCAGGGCCGCCTTCAGCTTCTCCGGGTAGGGCAGGAACGCAGTGCCGAGCAGTACAGGTCGCCTGCGCCGCAGGTCGACGAGCGCAGCGTCCACTCCGTCGAGACTCGTGCCCGACATCAGGCCGATGTAGATCTCCGAAGACGCCGTGCCCTTGGAACCGCTCACTCGAGCAGCGCGAGGTCGGTGTTTTTCAGAAGATCGAGTCGCGCGACCAGCGGCTCGGCCGTGCGCTTGAACGCCGCCATTTCCATCGCGAGAATCGGCCGCGCGGGCGGGAAGACCATGGTCAGCGGATTGCGGTTCTGGCCCTTGACGTGGAATTCGTAGTGAAGGTGTGGGCCGGTGGCCCAGCCGGTCTGGCCGACGTAGCCGATGGTCTCGCCCTGGAGCACGCGCCTGCCGGCCCTCAAGCCGCGCGCAAAGTCCCTCAGGTGGGCGTAGTAGGTGCTGGTTCCCCCATAGTGCCTGATGACCACGAGGTTGCCGTAACCGCTGCGCCGTCCGGCGAACGCAACGACGCCATCGCCGGTCGCCCGGACCTTCGTTCCCATCGGCGCGCCGTAGTCGACTCCCTGGTGCGCGCGCCATTCCTGAAGAATCGGGTGGCGGCGTAGGCCGAACCCCGAGGTGACGCGCGAGAACTCGAGCGGCGAGCGCAGAAACGCCTTGCGCAGGTTTTCGCCCTCGGGGGTGAAGTACCCGCCGCTTCCCCAGGGATCCTGGAACCATATGGCGCGGAAAGTTTTCCTGCGGCTCGAGTATTCGGCGGCAAGCACCCTTGTGGACCGGACGATGCGGCCGGCATAGTAAACAGTCTCGAACACCACCGCGAAACGGTCGCCCCGGCGCAGATCGCGATGGAAATCCACGTCGCCCCCGAAGATGTCCGCGAGCTGAATCGCCACGCTGTCGGGAATGCCCGCGGCATCGGTCGCCGCGAAAAGCGAGGTGCTGATCTCGCCTGATTTCATCTCGATTCCGCGCGCCAGCTCGACCGGCTGCTCGAAAGCCTGGAAACTCTCGCCCAGGCGGTCGATCGAGCGGATGGTATCGCCGTCGGTGAGATACCACAGCGAGCGCAGCCTGCCCGCCTCGTCGATCTTGGCCTGCACCGGCGTGCCGGGGCTCAGAAGGCGGAACGGTCGGAGGGCGCGCGGGGAACGCGAGAGGGTTCCCGCTTCGCCCCCGTCGGCCCCCAGCCTCGCCAGAAGCGTGGCGGGTGTGTCGTTGCGCTCGAAGAGGTCTTCCTCGAAGTAGACGCCGGGTCCGGTCTCGCCGATCTGCGTCGGGGAAAGCGCGAGCGGCTCGACGACGACCTGGAATTGCGCCGGCTCCCGCTGCACCGTGCCGAACGCCGCGACCACCCCAAAGAGCGGTACGGCGACAGCGGCCGCCAGCAACCGGAGGCGTCCTCCTCCGGAGCGCGTTACAATTCCCTCCTCGTTGTTATGCATGTTTCGCCGCAGGTTGAGCCGAAAAGTCTAACAAATAACCGCGCGACCGGCCATTCGCACACCCATGAGCGAAATCGACCACCAGCTCAGAGTCATCAAGCGCGGCTGCGACGAGCTGATCGTGGAGTCCGAGCTGCGCGAGAAGCTCAAGACGGGCCGTCCGCTGCGCGTGAAGCTCGGCCTGGACCCGACTGCGCCCGACCTGCACCTCGGACACACGGTGGTAATCAACAAGCTTCGGCAGTTTCAGGACCTGGGCCACCACGTCCAGTTCCTCATCGGCGATTTCACCGGGATGATCGGCGACCCGAGCGGCAAGAATGCGACGCGCCCTCCGCTCTCGCGGGAGCAGATCCTGCAGAACGCCAAGACCTACCAGGACCAGGTGTTCAAGATCCTCGACGCCAACCGCACCGAGGTGCTGTTCAATTCCAAGTGGTCGGATGAGCTGGGGGCCGCCGGCCTCATCCGGCTCGCCTCGACCTGGACCGTCGCGCGGATGCTCGAGCGCGACGATTTCGGCAAGCGCTATGCCGCCCGCCAGCCGATCGCGATCCATGAATTTCTCTATCCGCTCATGCAGGGCTACGATTCCGTGGCGATGAAGTCCGACGTCGAGCTCGGCGGAACCGATCAGAAATTCAATTTGCTGGTCGGGCGCGAGCTGCAGAAGCACTACGGTCAGCCGCCGCAATGCATCCTGACCATGCCGTTGCTCGAGGGCACGGACGGAGTCGACAAGATGTCGAAGTCCCTCGGCAACTACGTCGGTATCAGCGAGCCTGCGGAGGCAATTTTCGGGAAGCTGATGTCGATCTCCGACGAGCTGATGTGGCGCTACCTGGAGCTGCTTTCCCTGGAGTCGCTGGAGACGCTCGCCGGCTGGAAGAAGGAGATTGCCGGCGGGCGCAACCCGCGGGATGTGAAGGTGCTCCTTGCGCGCGAGATCGTGACGCGCTTTCACGGCGCTCCGGCCGCCGAGCGCGCCCGCGCCGACTTCGATGCACGATTCAAGCACGGGGAGATGCCGGAAAACATCCCGGAGATCACCGTGCGCGTCCCGGGCCGCGCCGCCGAAATGGCGATCATGAAGGTGCTGAAAGAATCGCAGCTCGTGTCCAGCGCCTCGGAAGCCCTGCGCATGATCGAGCAGGGCGGGGTGCGCCTTAACGGGGAAAAAGTCACGGACAAGGGGCTGGCGGTGAAACGCGGCGATACTGTCGTGCTGCAGGTCGGCAAGCGCAAATTCGCGCGTGTCACGCTCGCCTAGAAGGGCTTTTTTTCACGGCGGCAGGAATCCGGCCCATTTGCCAGGCTGCGAGGTTGTGCTATCGTGCCGGAGTTTACGGGGAGCAGGTAGGGACATCTCCCAACAACTTGCTGCGAACCCAAGGAGATTCTCATGGCATCTTCCAGGATCGGAAAAACGGTTCTTTCGCTCGCGGTGGCCGGCGCTTTCGCGGGGGGCGTTTCGCACGCGCGCGCCTCCGGATTCGCCCTGATCGAAGAGAGCGCAAGCGGCCTGGGCACCTCCTTTGCGGGTGCCGCTGCGGCCGCGGAGGATGCGAGCACCATCTTCTACAACCCCGCGGGGATGAGCCTGCTGCCCGGCATGCAGGTTTCGGCCGGCCTCGACTTCATCAACCTGAGCGCGAAGTTCAGCGACTCGGCCTCCACTGCAGCCGGGGGGAGGCCTCTGGGAGGGAACGGCGGCGACGCCGGCGGCCTCGCCACGGTTCCGAACGTGTACTTCGCCATGGATGTCGCCCCGGATTGGAAAGTCGGCGTCGGGCTGAGCGTCCCTTTCGGCTTGAAGACCGAATACACCTCGGACTGGGTAGGCCGGTTCCAGGCGATCAAGTCGGATATTTCGACCTTCAATCTCAATCCCTCGGCTTCCTACAAGGTCAACGACAAGGTATCGCTCGGCTTCGGGCTCGACTATCAGACGATCGACGCCGAGTTCACCAATGCGATCAACTTGGGGGGGGTGGCCGAAGAGATAGCTGACATCAAGGCCAAGGACAACACCGGCTGGGGTTACAACCTCGGAGTGATGTACCAGCTGGCCCCGGACACGAGGCTGGGTGTTTCCTACCGGTCCTCGATCAAATACCATCTCACTGGAACGGCGACATTTTCCGCGGGCCAACCCGTCCCGAGCGTCAACGTGAGCAGCGATATCACGATGCCCGATTCAGCATCGATCGCGCTGCAACATCGCCTGAATCCGGGCTGGACCCTGCTCGCGGACATCACGCGGACGGGCTGGTCGAAGATCAAGGATCTGACGATCATGAACGACACCGCCGGTTCAACGCTGAGCAGCACCCCGGAGAACTTCAGGAACACTTGGCGCGTCGGCGTCGGTGCGGTCCATCGCTACGACGATGCCTGGTCGATCAAGATGGGCCTCGCCTATGACCAGACGCCGGTCAACGATACCGACCGGACCGCCCGGCTGCCCGACAACAATCGCCTGTGGCTGTCGGCGGGCGGACAATACAGATTGTCGAAAACCGGTACGCTCGATTTCGGCTACGCGCACCTGTTCATCAAGGATGCGCCCATCAATCAGACCAACCCTGCGACCGCCGGAGGGGGGCAGCTCGTCGGAACTTACAAGGGCTCGGTCGACATTCTCGGCGTGCAGCTCGCTCACCGCTTCTGAAAGCTCGTCAAAGCGGAGAAACATCTCGGCGGGCCCGGCACGGTTTGAACCGTTGACCGGGCTCGCGCAGCCGGGGATCCGCGCCCCGGCCTGTTGAACCTCCATCACCCCTGGCGGGAAGCCGTCGCCTCTCCACGCTGAATGGAAGGAAGACTGGCCGTCGGGCGGTAGTTTTCACGGGTTCCCCGCGTCCGTCCGGCCCGCCGTCGCGGGCATATAACATGCTTTCTTAAAGCCTTAAGCAGTCGCCGGTTTGCCCGCGAATGCGAGTGCTGATTTTTCCGGGCGCCGAAGAGCGCCGGAAGGACGGACTGAGGCCATGGCATACGTCGACACCAAAGCCCTCATGACTTGGTACGCGAAAGTCATGGGATGGCTCGCCATGAGCAAGCGCATGCTTCTCATCGTCTCGCCGTTCCTCGTGATCGTCGCCGTGCTCGTCTGGCTCGCGATCGCCAGCATCGACATCCTCACCGCGGGTCGGGCCTACGTCGAAGGCGAGAGCCTGTGGTCGAAGAATCAGAAGGAAGCGGTGTTTCACCTGCTGCGCTTCGCCGAGACCAGGTCCGAGTCCGAATTCCTAAGCTATCGGCAGGCGATCAGGGTGCCGCTGGGCTTCCAGAGGGCGAGGTTCGAGCTCGAAAAATCCACCCCGGACTATGCCGTCGTGCGGGCCGGCTTCATCGAGGGCGGAACCCACCCGGATGACATCGACGGCGTCATCAGTCTCTATCAGCGCTTCCACCGCGTGAGCTACATGAAGAAGGTGCTCGACATATGGAGAACCGGAGACGATTTCCTCGCGAGGCTCGATGAGGCCGCCGAAGACCTGCACGCATACCAGCGGTCCGGTCGCGTGGATCCCGCCCAGCTCGGGCCCATACTGAACCGCATCATCCTGGTCAACGAGGAGCTCAGGCCCTGGCAGAACCAGTTCTCGGACACCCTGGGCGAGGCGACGCGCTGGATCCGCTCCACGCTGTTCCTCGTGATCATCACGGTCGCGGGAACGCTGGTCCCGGTCGGCATTCTTCTCACGCAGCGCATGGTCAGTCGCGTCGATCGCGCGGAGCGGGAGCTCAAGGAGCTCAAGCTGGGGCAGGAATACGCGGTGAAGCTCGCCTATCACGCGAGCCACGATCAGCTCACCAATCTGGTCAACCGGCCCGAGTTCGAAAACCGGCTCAAGCAGGCTCTGCGCACGGCCGCCCATCAGGGACGACAGCACGTGGTGATGTACCTCGACCTTGATCAGTTCAAGATCGTGAACGACACCTGCGGACACGCGGCCGGCGATCAGCTGCTGCGCCAGGTGGGGGCGTTACTGAAGCAGCAGGTGCGCGAAGGGGATTCGCTCGCCCGTCTGGGCGGAGACGAGTTCGGCGTGCTCCTCGAAAACTGTCCGATGCACGAGGCGATCCGCATCGCCGACGAGCTTCAGAAGTGCATAGCCGACTTCCGCTTCGCGAGCGAGGGAAGGTCTTTCAGCATCGGCGCGAGCATCGGAGTAGTCCATATCGCGGATGGAATGCTGACGCTTACCGATGTGCTCGGAGCTGCCGACGCCGCATGCTACATGGCGAAAG
>DASSJA010000319.1:0-3344 GCA_035691445.1 Burkholderiales bacterium
CGTCGCCTCCAGCAGCGTCGCTTCCCTGAAGCCGCCGAAGCCGGCGACAAAGCTGTTGGGGAAGGTCTCGATCGCCGTGTTGTAGCTCATCACCGCGTCGTTGTACGCCTGACGCGCAAAGGAGATCTTGTTTTCGGTGCTGGTGAGCTCTTCGGAAAGCTGCATCATGGTCTGGTTCGCCTTGAGCTCGGGATAGGATTCCGAGAGCGCGAACAGCTTGCCGAGCGCGCCCGAAAGGCCGGCCTCGGCCGTGATCATCCGCTTCATCGCGTCGGCGTCCGCGGGATTGGCGGCGGCTCGCTGGTTGGCGCTCTGCGCGCCCGCGCGCGCGGCGATCACCGCTTCCAGGGTGCCGCGCTCGTGCTGGAGATAGCCTTTCGCCGTCTCCACCAGATTCGGGATCAGATCGTAGCGGCGCTTGAGCTGCACGTCTATCTGCGCGAAGGCGTTCTTGAAGAGGTTGCGCGAGGCGACGAGGCCGTTGTAGATCGAGATCAGCCACACGAAGCCCGCGACGACGATGCCCACGACGGTCCAGAAACCCCAGCTCATGTCCCCTCCTTTGTCGGAGATCTGCCTGAACGGTTCGCCCGCGCGAACCTCAGTTGCGCTCTTCGATCACGACGGTTCCCGCGAGCTTGTCGTGCCAGCCCTGCTTGCGCTTGTCGAAGGCGATCCAGAGGAATCCGAGGCAGAACCCGAAAATCGAGACGAAGTAGGCGAGGAAGCGCCCGATCAGCCTCGCGGTGGAGGCCTGCACCAGGCCGTCAGCGGTGACGATCCTCGCCTTGACCAGCATCTTCCCCGGCGTGGCGCCGCGGAAGCGCCAGAAGAGCACGGTCGCGACGAGCAAGCCGAGCTGCACGCGGATATCGCCCAGGGCCGAGAGGGCCGAATCGGGGCGACCGAGAATTTCGATCACGCGCGCGACGTCGGCGTTGGGGTCACCCGAGGACACGAGCAGCGCGGCCAGCTCGGCGTTCAGCTTCGCGAAATACCCGCCTCCGTAGAGCGCGAGCATCAGGGGAGAAAGGACGATGGTGACGACCAGGGAATCGACGAGGAACGCGAGGAAGCGCTTCCAGAATCCCACGTATCGCGGCTCGGGCAAAATCGACTCGTCGGCCATGGCCACCCCCTGCGGCGCATGGTAGCCCGACGCCCGAGGCCGAGGCAACCGCCGCGCTCAAGGCGCACCGCGGTCGCCGATGACGGGGCCGCCTAGTTCGTATATCCGCCCGGGCCGGGAACGACTTCCATCCACGGCGACGGGCAGCTCTGGACGTTCGGGTAGTAGTCCCTGTAGTCGGGGCAGTAGTAGCGCAGATCCGAGCCCTGCTCGACGTAGGCCGGCGGCTCGGCGTACACAGGGTCGGCATAGACCGGCGGATAGTACGGCGGCGGGTAGAAGAAGAACGGCGCACCCACCACGACCGTGCTCCCGACGATCACGCGGTGATGAAAGAAATGAGGCCGGCCGACGAACACTGGCGCGGGGCGAACCCCGACGCCGGGCCGCACCCCGAAGCGTCCGCCGGTGAAGTGCATGGGCCCGGTCGTGAAATGAGCGGGCCCGGTCGTGAAGCGCGCGCCCCCCGCAACCGCCATGTGTCCGCCGCCGAAGTGACCCGATCCCGCGCCTCCGCCGTGCCCGCTCCCTCCGCGCGCGAGCACGATCCCTCCGTTTGCCGACAGCGCCAGTCCCAGCAGTATCCCGATCAATCTTTTCATGTGAGCCTCCTTGAACACGGAGAACCCGATGAGCAAGTCTAGCGCTCCGCCGTCGCCGATGCTGACCTTTTACACCTTTTACACCTGGTTACACCGCCGGTTCATGAGCACTCCGGCTCACCCGCGGGCGGTTGCGGCCGCTGCACGAACTCGAACAGGCGTGGAACGTCGGCGCCGCGCAGCGAGGCGATCCGGATGTTCCTGCCCCGCAGCAGGACGCGGGCTTCGGCGCCTCGAGCGACCTCCTCGAGCAAGCGCTCGACCGGCCCGCCCCCGGGAACGGCGAAGCGCCCGATGACGGACGACAGGTCGCGGTCCAGGAGGACACCGACCCCGATTTCCGTTTCGAGGAGCATCGAACCGGCGTCGTCGAGGAACGCCGCTTCGGCAGCGCGCACGACCGCGCCGGTATGCGCGAGCAGCCCCTCGCCCGCGTCGTCGAGCCGGTATACCCAGGGCGTGTAATCGAGCGACACGTACACGCGTTGCGGACCGTTCTGGAAATACCAGCGGCCTTTTTCATCGGCCGCGTAATTTCTGCCGATGAACTCCCTGACCGCGGGGTTGGCAATGCGTTCGAAGCGCCCCGAGACGCCCTTGACCTTCCAGTTCCCACGACGGTCGAGAGAGAGCCAGCCGTACACCGCCGGCACGTCCGGCCACTTGAGCATGCCGCGGACTACGATCCCGTCCACTGCCGTCTTATTTACGCTGCCCGGCGAATTCCCTTTTCACGCGCGCTCGGAACTCGCGCTCCGCGGCGTCGTCGGAATACGGCGCGGAGGCGATGAAGCTCTCGATCGCCTCGATCACCTGGGCGCGCCCTCCCGTCTCGGCGTCGCCGACCCGCTCCAGCTCGCGCGCGAGCCTGACCTGCTGCTCGTGCAGATGATTGAACTGCGCGTCGCAACGGGGAATCGGCGTCGGATAGCTGCGGATTTCCGCGGCGAGGGAGTTCCTCCTCGCGTGCAGGTGCTTCCTGATGGTCTTGCACAGCGAGGCGAGCGCCACCAGGTCCTTTCCTCCGGTAGCACGCGGCGAGGCCAGTGTCGGCATGAGATCTCCCTCGAGCGGAGAAATTTTACTCCGGTCCCGCGGCAGCTTACTCGGCCCTGATATTCGCGGCGCGCGCGATCCGCGTGAAGACGGCGACGTCGTCGCGGA
Source organism: Burkholderiales bacterium (assembly GCA_035691445.1). Classification (GTDB taxonomy): domain Bacteria; phylum Pseudomonadota; class Gammaproteobacteria; order Burkholderiales; family SG8-39; genus VBDM01. Next base: position 2,896 of record DASSJA010000319.1, read on the forward strand.
TAAGCTTGTCGAAAGCTTCGGGGCTCATCGGGCGCGGCGTCATGCCGATCGGGGCGAAGCGCTCGCGTGTTTCGTGGTCTCCCAGTATGCGCACGATCTCGCGGTTCAGCTTGGCCACGATGGGGCGAGGCACGCCCGAGGAGGTGAGCAGCCCGAACCAGAGTATGGACTCGTAGCCCGGGACGCCCGCTTCGGCGACGGTGGGCAGGTCGGGGAGCAGCGGGTCGCGCCGCGCCGAGGACACCGCGAGTCCCACGAGCTTGCCCTCGCGCACGAGGTTGACGCTGTTGGCGATCGGTGCCATGAAAAACTGCACGCGCCCGGTCATCGTCTCGGTCAGCGACTCGGGGATGCCCTTGAACGGCACGTGCACGACGTCGATTCCCGCCATCGCCTTGAACATTTCTCCGGCGAAATGCGTTCCGCTGCCCACGCCGGCGGAGGAGAAG
>DASSJA010000320.1:0-3263 GCA_035691445.1 Burkholderiales bacterium
TTCAGCAGCACGAACGGCAGCGAGATGCCGTCGACGCCGAGGTGGTAGTTCACGTGGAAGTGCTCGATCCACGAATGCATCTCCACGAACTGCATGGCGCTCGAGGACGCGTCGAACCCGGTATAGATCGGGATCGTGACAAGGAAGCCGACGAGCGCGCCGGCGAGCGCCGTCCAGCGCATCGCCTGCGGCCGCTGCTCGCCGACGGCGAGCACCGCCGCGCCGGCGACGATCGGGATCCAGATCGCGGCGGAAAGGAGCATCAGCGCTTAAGACCCGGCATCAGCGGCGCAGGAACCAGAACGTGAGGATCAGTACCCCGAAGAGCATCGCCACGGCGTACTGGTTGACGAGCCCGGTCTGCACCAGGCGGATCACGCCCGAGAACCAGCCCACCACGCGCGCCGAGCCGTTCACCATCACGCCGTCGATGACCGTCTGGTCGCCCGCCCGCCAGAGGTCGCGCCCAAGGTTGCGCGCGCCGCCGGCGAAGAGCCACGCGTAGAGCTCGTCGAAACCGTATTTGCGCTCGACGATCGCATAGAGCGGCCCGAGCTCGAGGGCGATGCGCTTCGCCGTGCCCGGGCGCCTGATGTACAGGAACCACGCCGTGAGGATGCCCGCGACGCCGAGCCAGAACGGCGCGCCGAGGAAGCCTTCGAGCGTGTAGGCGAGCAGGCCCGGATATTCCGACTCCTTCTGCACCAGGCTCGAGGCGAAATAGCCGCCGCCGAGGATGCTGCCGGCGACCCAGCCGGCCGCGACCGACGGAATGGCGAGCAGCACGAGCGGCAGCGTCACCACGGCGGGCGACTCGTGCGGCGGGTGCTCGGCATGGAAGCGCTCGCGGCCGTGGAACGCCATGAAAAGCATGCGGAACGTGTAGGTGGCGGTCACGTACACGCAGAACAGGACGCACAGGTACGCGAACAGGTGGCCGGGCACGTGCGCCTCGTGCACCGCCTCGATGATCGCATCCTTCGAGTAGTAGCCGGCGAAGCCCGGGATGCCGATCGAGGAGATCGCTCCGAGGAGGAACGTCCAGTAGGTCCACGGCATGCGCCGGCGCAGCCCGCCCATGTGGCGCATGTCCTGCTCGTGGTGCAGCGCGATGATCACCGACCCGGCGCCGAGGAAGAGCAGCGCCTTGAAGAACGCGTGGGTCATCAAGTGGAACATCGCCGCCGAATACGCCGAGGCGCCGAGCGCTGCCGTCATGTAGCCGAGCTGCGAAAGCGTCGAGTACGCGACCACGCGCTTGATGTCGTACTGGGTCACGGCGACGAGCGCCATGAAGAGCGCCGTTATTCCGCCGATCACCAGCACCACCGAGCGCGCCGTTTCGGAAAGCTCGAAGAGCGGCGACATGCGGGAAACCATGAAGATGCCCGCCGTCACCATGGTGGCCGCATGGATGAGCGCGGAGATCGGCGTCGGGCCCTCCATCGAGTCGGGCAGCCAGACGTGCAGCGGGAACTGCGCCGACTTGCCCATCGCGCCGACGAAGAGCCCTATACAGATCGCCGAGAGCAGAAGCCACGGCGCACCCGGGATCGCCGTGATCGTGGTCGCGGCCATCGCCGGGGCCTGGGAAAACACCGACGCGTAGTCCAGCGTCCCGAAGTGAGCGAGCACCAGGGCCACGGCGAGCAGGAATCCGAAATCGCCAACGCGGTTGACGAGGAAGGCCTTGAGACTGGCGTAGATCGCGGTCGGCCTCGTATACCAGAAACCGATCAGCAGGTAGGAAACCAGGCCCACCGCCTCCCAGCCGAAGAACAGCTGCAGGAAGTTGTTCGCCATCACGAGCATCAGCATCGAGAAAGTGAAGAGGGCGATGTAGGCGAAGAACCTCTGGTAGCCAGGGTCGTCGGCCATGTAGCCGACGGTGTAGACGTGCACCATGAGCGAGACGAAGGTCACGACCACCATCATCAACGCCGACAGGCGGTCGATCAGGAAGCCGATCTCGAAGCGCGTGCCGCCCGAGACGAGCCACGTGTAGACCGAGCCGTTGAATTCGGTGCCGTTCAGCACGTTGAGGAAGACGGCGCAGGACGCGACGAACGAGACCGCGACTCCGGCGATGGTCACCCAGTGCGCTCCCGTGCGACCGACTCTCCCTCCTCCGAGCCCCGCGACGATGGCGCCCGCGAGCGGGGCGAGCGGCACGAGGAGGTACAACTGCAGTTCCGTCATTCTTCAGCCTTTGAGGTTGTCGAGGTCGTCGACGTTGATGGTCTGCAGATTGCGGAACAGCACCACCAGGATCGCCAGCCCTATCGCCGATTCGGCCGCCGCCACGGTGAGGATGAAGAACACGAACACCTGCCCGGCGGTGTCGCCGAGGTAGTGCGAAAAGGCGATGAAGTTCATGTTGACGGCGAGCAGCATCAGCTCGATCGCCATCAGCAGGATGATCACGTTCTTGCGGTTCAGGAAGATGCCCACGATGCTGATCGCGAACAGCACCGCGCCCAGAATCAGGAAATGCGACAGTGAAAGCAAACCCACGCCTCCCGTTTTGTGCTGAAGCTAGTCGTTTTTCTCCGACGGCATCGAAACCAGCCGCACCCGGTCTCCGCGCCTTACCGCGGCCTGCTTGCCCGGGTCCTGGTATTTCGTGTCCTTGCGCTTCCTGAGCGTCAGGGCGATCGCGACGATGATCGCGACCAGCAGGAGCACCGCCGCGAGCTCGAGCGGATAGGCGTAGTCCGTGTACAGCAGCCGCCCCAGCTCCTTGGTGTTGCTGTAGGCCGGCCCCGGATCCGGCGGGGCGGGAAGCGTCTGCTGGGCAAACTGGCCCCCGCGCAGGATCACCACCATTTCGACCACCATCACCGCGCCCACCGCCAGGCCCAGCGGCAGATAGCTCCAGAAGCCTTCGCGCAGGCGCTCCAGATTGATGTCGAGCATCATCACCACGAACAGGAAGAGCACCATCACCGCGCCCACGTAGACGAGCACCAGCGCGATCGCGAGGAACTCGGCGCGCAGCAGCATCCACAGCGCCGCGGCGGTGAAGAACGACAGCACCAGGAACAGAGCGGAGTGCACCTGGTTGCGCGCGGTGATGACGCACACCGCGGCGGTCACCAGCACGAACGCGAAGAACCAGAAGACGGCAGTCTCGAACATGGGCTAGCGGTAGGGGGCGTCCGCGGCGCGGTCCCGGGCGATCTGCTCCTCGTAGCGGTCGCCCACCGCGAGCAGCATTTCCTTGGTGTAGTACAGGTCGCCGCGCTTCTCGCCGTGGTACTCGA
>DASSJA010000321.1:0-3550 GCA_035691445.1 Burkholderiales bacterium
GAGCCGCGCTGGGGGGAAGAGCGGAGACCTTCATGGGACTCGCGGGAGTCGGGGACCTCGTCCTCACGTGCACGGGCGAATTGTCGCGGAACCGGCGCGTTGGCCTGCTTCTCGCCGAGGGGGAGCCGCTGGCGGCGACTCTGAAGCAGCTCGGGCACGTCGCCGAAGGCGTGTTCTCCGCTCGCGCGATCGAATCGCTCGCGGCCGAAAAGCGCGTCGAAATGCCGATCACCCGCGCCGTGTGCGCGGTGCTGTTTGGCGGCGCCTCGCCCCGCGACGCGGTACAGCAGTTGCTCGCGCGTGATCCAAGGGAGGAGAGCTGAGGTCGGGAGGCCTCTTCAGCGCAAAACGGCGCGTGCAATCACCAAATTTTCGACTCGCGAAGCGCCCGCGCGCTTGAGCACCCGCGCGAGCTCGTTCAGGGTCGCGCCCGTGGTCATGACGTCGTCGACCACCCCGACGCTTCGTCCCGACACGTCGAGGTCGCAGGCGAAGGCGCCGCGCACGTTCCGTGCGCGCTCTTCGTAGGGCAGCGCCGGCTGCGGGGCCGTGTCCCTGATGCGGCGCACGCCCCGGGCGTCGAGGCGTATACCTGTGTGCCCTGCGAAGGTCCGCGCTATTTCGAGAGCCTGATTGAAGCCGCGCTCCGCGAGCCGGCGCCGATGCAGAGGCATGGGCACGACGATATCGACTTCCGGTTGCCCTTCGGAAGCGAGGCTGCGGGCGAAGAATCCCGCGAGCGGAAGCCAGGCGCGATACTTGAGCGCCTGCACCAGTCTGTCGCAGGGGAACTCGTAGAGCCACCGGGCTGTCGTCCCGTCGAAGTGCGGTGGGCTGCTCAGGCAGCTGCCGCAGACCGATCCGCCAGGGCTGGGGAGCGCGCACCGCGGGCAGCGCTCGGGCAGGGCGGGCAGGTCGGCGATACAGGCCGGGCACAACAGCTCCCTCGCGCTTTTCGCTCCGCAGAGCGCACAGTCCTGTCCGAACCAGGTCAGCGCGGCTCCGGTACAAGAGCCCAGTATTCGCCGGACGCGATTTGACATCTGCGAATCTTGCCGCGATGATCTCGCGAGCTTGTCCCCCGATGTTCTCCACGGGACCGGGCGCAAATGCAAATCCGGACGCCGTTCATCCCACCCCATAACGAACCAGGCGGCATGGCGGTTCACCGGGAGGGCCGCGCCGAGTCCGGTAGAGTCTGGACTCGTGCCGCGGTGGAGGAGCTTTTCGAGCTGCCGTTCAACGATCTCGTTTACCGCGCGCAGAGCGTCCATCGACTGCGCTTCGACGCCAATTCCGTGCAGCTCTCGACGCTGCTCTCGATCAAGACCGGAGGATGCCCCGAGGATTGCGCCTACTGTCCGCAGTCGGCCCGCTACAGGACGGGCGTGGAAAACGAGCCTTTGCTTCCACTGGAGGACGTGCTTGCCGCAGCGCGCGCGGCCAAGGAGAACGGCGCGGGCCGTTTCTGCATGGGCGCCGCCTGGCGAGGCCCCAAGCAGAAGGATCTCGAGCGGGTGGCCGAGAGGGTGCGCGCAGTAAAGGGTCTCGGGCTGGAGACGTGCGCTACCCTCGGACTTCTGCGCGAGGGCCAGGCCGAGCAGCTCAAGGCGGCGGGTCTGGACTACTACAATCACAATCTGGACACCGCGCCCGAATTCTACGGCGACGTCATCACCACGCGCGAGTACGGCGACCGCCTAGAGACGTTGGAGCGCGTGCGCCGCGCCGGGATCAAAGTCTGCTGCGGAGGCATCGTCGGAATGGGCGAGTCGCGCGCGCAGCGCGCGGGCCTGATCGCGCAACTCGCGAGTCTGGAGCCGCAGCCGGAGTCGGTGCCCATCAACGATCTCGTTCAGGTCGAGGGCACGCCGCTTCATGGCTTGCCCAAGCTCGATTGGAGCGAATTCGTGCGCACCGTTGCCAGCGCGCGCATCACGATGCCCGGGAGCTTCGTGCGGCTCTCCGCGGGGCGCGCCGAGATGCCCGAGCCCGTGCAGGCCCTCTGCTTCCTCGCCGGGGCGAACTCGATCTTCTACGGCGACAAGCTGCTCACCACGGGCAATCCCGAGGCGGCGCGCGACCGCGCTCTGCTGGACAAGCTCGGGCTGAGCCCTCTCTAGGCCGGGCCTCGTCCGGCGCGGGGGGCGAGGTGGCTACACCATCGGATGGAAGCACAGGCATTCCGCCTCGACGCATCGCAGGCGCGTCGCGCGTTCGAGCGCGCGGCGCGCAAGGGGGCCGATGCCGCGGTGCTGCAGCGCGAGGTCGAGCGACGGATGTTCGAAAGGCTCGACTACATCCGCCTGGCCCCCAAACGCGTGCTCGACGCGGGTTGCGGGCCGGGGCGGGCCTTGGGGCTGCTGCGCACCCGCTATCCCAGCGCGCACCTTCTCGGTGTCGACGTCGCGCAAGCCATGATTCGCGCCGCATCGCGCGCCGAGCCGGTTGTCGAGCGGGTGCGGCGCCTCTTCTGGGGCGCTCCGCGCTCCCATGTCCGCGCGGATTTCTCGCGTCTGCCGCTTCGCTCCGGCTCGATCGAGATGGTGTGGTCCAACCTCGCTCTGGCGTGGGCCGAGGATCCGCTGGCGACCCTGCGGGAGCTGCAACGGGTTCTCGCACCGGGGGGCCTGCTGATGTTCTCCAGCTACGGCCCGGATACGCTGAAGGAGCTGAAGTCCGCGTTTTCCGCCGTGTCGCACGCTCGCCACGTCCACTCCTTTGCCGACATGCACGACGTGGGCGACATGCTCGTCGCGTGCGGCTTCGTCGAGCCGGTCATGGACGTGGAGATGATCACGCTCACCTACGACGAGGTCGCGGGCCTTGCGCGCGACCTGAAAGCTTCGGGTCAGACTTGCGCGGCTTGCGACCGACCACGCACGCTCACCGGACGCGACACATGGCGGAGGATGATCGCTGCCTACGAGCACGAGCGCAAAGAGGGAAGACTGCCCGCGACGGTCGAAATCGTATACGGACATGCGTGGAAGGGCGAGCCACGCACCGCGCCCGACGGAAGACAGATCGTCAAGTGGGCGGACAAAAATCCGGGCTGACGGAGAAGTTTTCCGCGCGGGTTCGGCTTGCCCGCGATGGGAGAGTGTGCTAATTTACCGCGGCTTTTCAGGATAATTTCTGCATTTTTCCTGGCAGCGTTTCGCCGAGGGCGAGTGCGAAGCGCGTTTTTTGGTGGACGCTCGCGTGCACACGGCGGCAACGGCATCGGAATCAGGTTTCGACCTCATTATCAAGCGCAACTGCTCGATTTCGCCGCAGGACCTGCTCGGTGTGCTCGCTCTCGCAATGTGCGTCTCGTTCGGCATCGCTTGCACGTTCGCGTGGTTCGGAGCGTGGCCCGTGCTGCCGTTTGCCGGAATCGAGATGCTGGCGCTAGCCGCTGCCTTCTACGTGAACGGCCGGCGCGCGGGAGACTACGAGCGGATCTCGTTCGCCGAGGGCGGGCTCCTCGTGGAAGCATGCGACGCCGGGCGCATTGCGCGCCACGAACTGGACCCGAGGCGGACGCGCCTGCACGAGCGCCGGCTCG
>DASSJA010000322.1:0-3811 GCA_035691445.1 Burkholderiales bacterium
CCCGCAGGCGACGCCGCTGCGGGCAAGATGAAGGAGTCTGCGGTATTCGACAAATCGTCCCTCGCGGTCCTCGCGCGCGCGCTCTCCCAGACGGCGGTGCGCTACGAACGCAACAAGACTGTCGTCAAGGAAGGCCAGGTCGGAGTGCTGATGTACGTGGTGCTGGACGGCCGCCTCGCCGTTTCCATCCAGGGCAAGGTGGTGGAAAAAATCGGCCCCGGCGGGGTGTTCGGCGAGATGGCCCTGGTCGACCGCACCCCGCGCCTGGCAACCGTCGTGTCGGAGACCGATTGCGGGCTGCTCGCGATAGGCAGGAACACCTTCCTCGATCTGATCAAGGCGAGCCCGGACTTCGCAGTGTCCTTGCTCGGCGCCGTGGGCGAGCGGGCACGGTTCATCGCCTCGCACAACAAGTAGACAGCGGCCGTCCCGGCGCCGGCGAAGTATCGCCTGGCCTCCCAGCACCTGCCCGCAAAAGCCTCTATGGGTTGGCGAGGTAGTCTCGCTTGGCGAGCTCCACGCCGTTGTGGCGCAGGATGTCGTAGGCGGTCGTGACGTGGAAGTAGAAGTTCGGCAGCGCGTGGCCGAGCAGGTATTGCATCCCTTTGTAATCGACCTCGCGGGCCCCGAGCTTGAGATGGATGTTCTTTTCCTCGCTGCCGTCGATCTGCGCGGGCTTGACCGTCTGGATGAAGTCGATCGTCTTCGCGATTCTCGCCTTGAGGGCTGCGAAGGTCTCCTCGGTGTCCTCGTGCTTGGGCACCTCCATGCCGGCGAGGCGCGCAACCGCGCCCTTGGCGGTGTCGCAGGCGATCTGAACCTGGCGCTTCATGGGAAACATGTCCGGGTAGAGGCGGTAGTTGATGAGCGCAGCCGGGTCGATCTTCCTGGCCTCGGCGTGGGCCTGCGCCTTGTCGAGTATGGCGGACAGGTTCTTGAGCATGTTCGCGAAGCGCGGCACGCTCGTCTGGTACATGGAAATGGTCATGGCGTCCTCCGTAGATGGCGGCAAGGCGCGCATTCTACCGCGGCGCAGCCGGGAAAAAAAAGCGCGCGGCCAGGCCGCGCGCGCCCGAGCCTGCCGGCGGACGAGCTACTTCACGAGCTGCGCGAAGATCAGGATCAGCCCGATGACCGATATCACCCAGGACAAGGTGCGCAGCCAGATGATTCCCGCGACGTAGATGATCGCGTAGGCGATCCGCGCCCAGAAGAAGATCTGCGCGCCGAGAACCACGGTCTCGTTGACCTTGCCGGTCGCCATGGCGACGAGAATCAGCGACGCGAACAGCACCAGATTGCGGAGCATGTTGACGTGTGCGCGTTCAGCGCGGCCCGCCCAGCCCGTTATCTCGGGCATGCCCTCGCGATTCCCGACGAGCTTCATCAGACCCACCTGGTTGAACGCCCCCGTCACCGCCACCAGCATCTGCACGACCGCCAGAGCCACCGACCACACGAGATACATTTCCGGTTTCATCGCTCCTCCTTGTTGGTGAACCAATTCATCATGCCACCTCGACTACTGCCGCGACCGATTCTCCATCCCGTTGCTAAGCATGCAGGCTGCTCACGCCGAAAGAGATATCCTCGCCTGCAAGCACGGTGAAGTCCAAGTCGACGCAGAGCACCTGCTGCGATCCGTCCGAGGCCTCGAAGGCAAACGAGAGCGTCACGCACAGCTTCGGGCCCAGGACGGACAGGTAGGGCCGCGTGATCTGGACTTTTCCCGGCGTCTCGATCGCGCGGCGGAAATAGGGTTTGGTCTGCCAGTCCGTTCCTTCGGTGGGCTGAACCACCTCGAAGCGCGGGTCCTGGGAGCGGACATTGCTTTCGGCGTCGACGTTCGCGCCGATCTGAAGGCCGTCGCTGCCGATCAGGTAGCAGCGCTGGGCGCTCGGAAGCTTCAGCAGTCCCTGGACGGCGGGCTGGAATTTCGCGCCCAGGGATATGTCCTGCACGGCGTTCTTGATCGCCGCGAGGTAGGGCACGAGCCGCCTGTGCTGGCGTTTCTGGAATTCCGCGAAGTCCGCTCGATGACCCGTAATCAGCCGGTCGAACATGTCGCTGCATGCGTCGTCCGGAGCCAGTTGCGCGCCGCCGGGAGCAAAATAATCGCCCTGAACGAGGTCGGCATTGGCGTCGATCGCGCAAAGCGCCTCGGCTTCGGTCTCGATTCCCTCTACGCAGACCAGCGCCCCCGCTTCGTGCAGCACCGCGATGATCCCGGTGAACATGCGCCGCGCGAGCGGCTCCACGGTCACGCGCCGCGTCATCTCACGGTCGATCTTTACGATTTCGGGCCTCAGTCTCCAGATCCGGTCGAAGTTCGAGTAGCCCGCGCCGAAATCGTCGATCACGATGAGGCAGCCGAGCTTGCGATAGTGCTCGACCGCGGCCGTCAGCCGCGCCTCGTCCTCGAACGGCGTCTCGATCAGCTCGACCGCGGCCCGGTGGGCGGGAAAATCGCTCGATACTGCGATTTCCGGGAAAAAATCCCCGTAGCCCGTGCTCTCGGCGGCGACCTGCGGATCGACGTTCAGGAACAGCCAGCTGTGCGCGTTGCCGAGCCTCTGGAAGTTGCGCACGTGCAAGGCCCTGCATTGGCGATCCAGGCGCACGCGCGCCTCGACCTGCAGCGCCTTGCTGAACAGCTCATACGGCGTAACGCTCCCGCCACGCGAGTTGGTCGCGCGTATGAGGCCCTCGTAGCCAACCGGCCGGCGATGAGCAAGGCTGAAAATCGGCTGGAAGTGGCTCGTCAGGCGGAAGTCTTCGCGTTCGCCTCGTTCCCCTTGCGCGGTGTACTGGTCAAGACGAGGCGGAGCAAGATCCACCATGTTCACGGCGCCCCAGCAAAGCCTGCGGAGTTATTGTTGCAAGTGAAAGTACGGCGAGTATGCCACATGACGCGTCAGGACGACGGCATATCCCGTGGACGATCGCGGAGCGCGTCCGCGCTCCGCCGACGCCCCGGGGCATCGGGCGCCGGCGCGACGCCCGCTAGTCCTCCCCCTTGGCGAGGCCGAACGCCAGGTCATCGCCCGCCAGGGCGGCGAAGTCGAGATCCGCGCAAAGGACGTGATACGACCCGTTCAGCGTCAGCGCGTACGACAGGGTGACGCACAGCTTCGGGCCGGTGGCCGAAAGATAAGGCCGCGTGATCTGCACCTTGCCCGGGGCCTCGATCGCGCGCCGGAAAAAAGGCTTCGTCTGCCAGTTGGTGCCGGTGACGGGTCGTATCGGCATCAGGCGCGGGTCGCGCGCAGCGACGCTGCGCTCTGTTTCCGCGCTCGCTCCGATCTGGGAGCCGTCGGCGGCGACGAGATAGCAGCGCTCGGTACAGGCGAGATCGAGCAAGGCCCGGACGGCGCTCAAGCGGTCCGCGCCTGCCGAAAGGGCAAGCACCGCGTCGGAGAGCGCGGCGATGTAGGGCTGAAGCCGGGCGCGCCGCTGCTCGCGAAACCCTGCGCTCTCGTTCCGGAAGGCGTCGAACAGCCGCTCGAACAGCTCGTCGCGGGCGCGGCCCGACGGCGGCCGTGTCGCCGGGAGAGCGAAGTAGTTCCCTTGAAGCAGGTCTGCGTTCGCCTCGGTCGCGCAGAGCGCCTCGGCCTCGCTCTCGATCCCTTCCACGCACACCAGCGCGCCCGCCTCGTGCAGCACGGCGATGATCCCCGTGAACATGCGCCGCGCGAGCGGCTCGACCGTCACGCGCCGCGTCATTTCGCGGTCGATCTTGACGATGTCCGGCTTCAGCTGCCATATGCGGTCGAAATTCGAGTAGCCCGCGCCGAAATCGTCGATGACGACG
>DASSJA010000323.1:0-3467 GCA_035691445.1 Burkholderiales bacterium
CTCGCGTCGCTCGCCGAGCGCAAACAGCTCGCGACGCGCCACGGGCGCGAGGCCTTCGCGGTGCTCCTGTTCCAGGACCTTGCGGTGATCCCCTTGCTCGCCCTGCTGCCGCTTTTGAGCGATTCCGGTGCGCACCACGCGGGGGGATGGACTGCGGCGGCGAAAGCCCTGGCCGTCATCGCGGTGGTCGTGGCCGCGAGTCGCCTCGTGGTGCGGCCGGTGCTGAAGGCGGTAGCGAGCTACGGGGGCCGCGAAGTATTCACCGCCGCCGCCCTGCTGCTCGTGGTGGGCGCGGCGCTCATCATGGAAAGAATCGGCCTCTCGGCCTCGCTGGGGGCCTTCCTCGCCGGAGTGCTGCTCGCCGACTCCGAGTTTCGCCACGAGCTGGAAGCCGATATCGAGCCCTTCAAGAGCCTGCTCCTCGGCCTGTTCTTCATCGCGGTCGGGATGGGCGCCGACCTCGCCCTGGTGTGGAGCCGCCCGCTGACGGTGCTCGGACTCGCGGCCGGACTGCTGCTCGCGAAGTTCGCGCTGATGTACGCGATCGCGAGAATCGGGCGCGCGCCGGACGAAACCGCTCAGCGCCTCGCGCTGTCGATTGCGCAGGGCGGTGAGTTCGCGTTCGTGCTTTTCGCGGCAGCCCGCGCGCTGGGCGTCATAGAAGGAGGCACATCCGATCTCCTGGTGGTGGTCGTGACGGTCTCGATGCTGCTCTCGCCGCCCGCGTTCGCGCTGCAGGACAGGCTGATCTCGCGCTGGCTCGAGCGCCACGCGGCTCCCGAGTTCGATACCATCACCGGTCCCGGCAACCCGGTGATCATCGCCGGTTACGGACGCGTCGGGCAGATCATTTCACGCATGCTGCGCATGTGCGGCGTTCCCTTCACCGCGCTCGAGGCGAGCTACCAGCAGGTGGATTTCGTGCGGCGCTTCGGCAGCAAGGTGTACTACGGCGACGCCTCGCGCCTGGAGCTGCTCGAGGCGGCGAAAATCCGCGAAGCGAAGCTCTTCGTCCTCGCGATCGACGATGTCGAGGCTTCGGTGAAGACGGCTGCGGTCGTGCGCAAGCATTTCCCGCAGGTTCCGATTCTCGCCCGCGCCCGCAATCGCGTGCATCTGTTCCGCCTGCGGGACCTCGGCGTCAATCTCATCTGGCGCGAAACGTTCTCGGCGAGCCTGGAAATGGCCCGCCAGGCCCTGCTTTCCCTCGGATTCGACACCGCCACCTCGGAGCGGGCCGTGGCCTTGTTCAAGGGACACGACGAGCAGCGGCTGGACGCGCAGTACGCGGTCCAGCACGACGAGGCCCAGCTCATCCAGACCACCAGGGAGGCGGCCGAGCAGTTGCAGGAGTTGTTCGAGGCGGACGGGTTGCAACCCTTGCCGGGATTCCCCGCGCCCGCTCCCGCGCGGAACGAGTAGCGAAGTGCACATTGCCGCCGCCCGGGAGAGACGCCGTCGCGGTAGCCCGCGGTAAAATGGAGGCATGAAGCAGATCGTCGTCCTCATCTCGGGGCGCGGCAGCAACATGGAGGCGATCGTGCGCGCCGGGCTGCCCGCAAAAGTCGCCGCGGTGATCAGCAATCGGGCCGGCGCAGGGGGCCTGAAATTCGCCGCGCAGGCGGGCATTCCCACCCGAGTCGTCGACGAGCGCGAGTTTCCCTCGCGCGAAGCCTGCGAAGCGGCGCTCGCCGAGGCGATCGATCGGCATTCGCCCGACCTGGTCGCGCTTGCCGGCTTCATGCGCGTTCTCGGAGGGGAATTCGTTCGGCGCTACTCCGGTCGCATGCTCAATATCCACCCTTCGTTGCTGCCGGCGTTCCCCGGGCTGCACACCCACCAGCGCGCGCTCCAGGAGGGAGTGAAGCTCCACGGATGCACGGTGCATTTCGTCACGCCGCAGGTCGATCACGGTCCCATCGTCGCGCAAGCCGCTGTGCCGGTGCTGAGCGGAGACACGGAAGGGACGCTCGCCGCGCGGGTGCTGAGGCAGGAGCACCGCATCTATCCGCTCGCGGTGCGCTGGTTCGTCGAAGGCCGGCTGGCCGTCGACAACGGCCTCGTCCGCGTCGAGGGGGCCGAGGCCGAGCAGTCGGTTCTCGCCGGGCAATGAGCTCGCTCGCCTCCACGCTCCGCCGCGCAGGCCTGGCCGCGATCCTCGTCGCGGGAGGAGCGCGGGCTGCGCCGCCGGAGCACGTCAAGCTCACCTACGAGATGAGCCGCAACGGCATCGTCCTGGGGAGCATCACCGAGACCCTCGAGCACGACAGCCGGACCTACTCGATCACGTCCGAGATGCGCGGAAACGGGATCCTCGCCCTGTTCGGGCCCTTGAAACGTACCAGCCGCGGTCACATCACCGCGCTGGGGTTGAGGCCCGACGAGTACCGGGACCAGCGCGGCAGAAGCTGGGCGGTGTCGGCGAAATTCGACTGGGACGCTCGCGCCGTGACGCAGGAGCGCGACGGCAAGTCGGAGAGACTGCCGATGCAGGGCATCGCGCAGGATCCGCTGAGCCTTGCCTACGATTTCGCCTTCGTTCCGCCCAAGGGCAAGGAATACGACGTGATTCGCGCGGACGGGCGGGGGCTGACCCCGTTCCGCTTCGCCGTGGTGGGCGACGAGAAACTCGCCACCCCCGTGGGCGAGATGCAGACGCTGCACATAACGAAGGTGCGTGACGGACCGGATGACAAGTCGACCGACATCTGGTTCGCCGCCGAGCGCAATTTCCTTCCCGTTCGCGTGCTCGTCGTCGACAAGGACGGCACGCGCGCAGACCAGGTGGTCACGCGCATCGGCGATTGATGCGCTTCTCGCGCCCGTTGCTCGACGCGTGCACGGCGGCCTTTGCCGCGGTGCTCCCCCTCGAGGAGCCCGCCGACGCGGCGCTTTCGGCCTTCTTCCACAGCCATCGCAAGATCGGCCAGCACGACCGCGCGATCATCGCCGACTCCGTGTACGGGGCGCTCCGCCGCAGGCGGCTGCTCGAGAGCGCCGCGCCGACGCACAGCCCGCGGCGCCTGGTGCTCGCGAGCTGGACCCTGCTGCTCGGGGCAAGCCTGCGCGAGCTCGACCCGTGGCTGCGCGGCGACGAACCGGACTGGCTTGCCGGGGTCAAGCGCGAGGCCGCCGCCGGGCAGCCCATCGAGATCCAATGCGAGCTTCCGGATTGGGTGATCGAGAGGCTTCGTCGCCGCCTCGACGAGGGAGCGCTGCTCGAGCTGGCGAGAGGACTTCTGCAGAGCGCCCCGCTCGATCTGCGCGTCAACCCGATGAAGGTCTCGCGCGAAGCCGCGATCGAAAGGCTCGCGAAGGATGGCATGCGCGCCTCGGCGACGCCGTACTCGCCGGACGGCCTGCGCATGGAGGGGAAGCCCGCGATCAACCGCCATCCGCTGTTTCTGGAAGGCGGCGTGGAGGTCCAGGACGAGAGCAGCCAGTTGTTGTGCCATCTCGTGGCGCCG
>DASSJA010000324.1:0-2880 GCA_035691445.1 Burkholderiales bacterium
TCGAGGGCGCAGGCGCATACTACGTCGAGGCAGGCGTGATGACCCCCGTGCCGCCCTGCGGGATTCGCGCGCCGATGCTGCTCGGGGGAAAACGCGCCGGCGAACTCGCCGGAAAACTCGCGCCGCTCGGATTCGACATGACCCCGGTCTCCGAGGACATCGGCGTCGCTTCGGCGATCAAGCTGTGCCGGAGCGTGTTCATCAAAGGGCTGGAAGCGATCGTCGTCGAAAGCTTCACGCTCGCCCGCTGCCACGGCGTGGAGCGCCAGTTGCTCGCCTCGCTCGCAAAAACCTTTCCGGAGATCGACTGGGAAGGGCAAGGCAGCTATCTTTTCAGTCGGGTGGCCAAGCACGGCGGGCGTAGAGCCGAGGAAATGCGCGAGGCGGCGAACACCGTGAGCGAGGCCGGGCTCGATTCCAGGATGTCGGCTGCGAGCGCCGAGACCCAGGACTGGATCGCAGCGCTTTCGAAGAGCGGCCTGTTTCTCGATTTGGCCGACGGAGCCGGATGGCGCGAGTACGCCGACCGGATCATTGCTGCGATCGGGAATCGCCTAGCCGTTGCGCGGAAGCGCTCGGGCGCCAGTTCCCCGTAACCAGGGTGAGCAGGGCGACTTGCGGCTAGGGACCCGCAGCGATCAGTTTGAGCGAGATGGCCTTCGTGACGGCGTGGCGCGAGTTGGCTGCCCCGAGCTTGCGGCGCAGGTTCGCCAGATGGAAAGCGACGGTGCGTTCCGAGATCTGCAGTGCGTGGCCGATTTCCGCCGTGGTCTTGCCGCGCGCCGACTCGATCAAGCACTGGTATTCACGGTCGCTTAACACTCCGTTGGGCGAGCCCCCGATTCGGCGCGGGGGCGACGCGCTTCGCCGGGCGAGGCGCGCTGCCGCACAATGCATTGCGCACGCGACGAGCTGGCAGTCCGGCAACGCGCCGACTGTACGACGCTCTGCGGAAGGGCCGCTGCGAGCCAGCACGAAACTAGTGAGGCTCCACTGACCGTGCGGCCCGCGAACCGGGCAGGACGCGCCCGTGCCCAGCCCGTGTTCCGCCGCCTTGGCAAAGGACCTCATGTGCTCAAGGGATACCCTTGCCCAAAGCAAAGGGGTGACTTCCTGCAGCGCCAGGCGGCGCAACGGTGCCGGTAGCAAATCCCTGCCTCGGGCGGCGCAATACCGGCGCCAGCTGACCGGGAAATTATCGAAGTGGATATCCTGATTCGTGCCGCCCCAAGAGAAGCAGCCATGGAACATGAGGTGACGAAAGCCGAGCTCCCGGGCAACGAGGAGGCCGGCTTTTTCGAGATCTGCCTCCGAACAGGCGGCAAGGATCCAATTGAGGCGCAGAGCTTTGCTGCGGCCCATGTAGTCTCTCTCCCCTGGGGTGTGTCCCCCCTTTTCTAGCGGATACTCTACGCCTTCGCGGATTCCGCGCACTGGCACCCCCAGAACCTGGAACGACTGGGGCCGCGCGCGCCCTCGGAGCCCGATCGATGCTATGAATTGCGTCGGCCTTCGCGGAGCGCGATCCCCGCTTGACTTTGTCGTTTGTGCGGTGCAATAATCGCGAGTCTTTCGGAATAATTTCAGGACCTTGAGCGAAGGCTCCCGTCGGTGGAATCTCCATCTCCCAGCTCTTTCTCGCCGGCCCCCAAGGACTTTCTCGCCGGTCTTCTGGCCTCGCTGGGCTTTCCACCGGATTCCGAGTTCGCCCGCTCCCTGCGGGCGCCAGGGGTCGCCGATGCCTCCAGGCTGGCGGACCTTCAGGCGCGTTACTTCCGGCAGCACGCGGCGCTCTGGGACTCGACTTTGGGCAGAGCAGTCGGGGCGGAGGCCGAGGCGGTTGCGGCTCCCGATCGCGGCGACCGGCGCTTTTCTTCTCCGGATTGGCGGCGCAGCCCCTGGTTCGACTACCTGCGCCAGAGCTACCTCATCAATTCTCGTTTCATCGCGGAATGGGTCGAGACACTCGACGCCGCGCCACGCGCGAAAGAGCGGCTGCGTTTCATGGCTCGCCAGTTCGCCGACGCGATGAGTCCTGCGAATTTTGCGGCCACCAATCCCGAAGTGCTCAGACTCGCGATCGATACGAAAGGCGAAAGCCTTTCGCGGGGCGTGCGCCAGTTGATCGAGGACGTCCACAAGGGACGCATCTCCACCACCGACGAGTCGCGCTTCGTGCTAGGACGGAACATCGCTGCCACCGAAGGGGCCGTAGTCTATGAAAACGAGCTGATCCAGCTCATCCAATACAGGCCGCGTACCCCGACGGTATTCAGGCGGCCGCTCGTGATGATCCCGCCCTGCATCAACAAGTTCTATATTCTCGACCTGCAGCCCGAGAATTCCTTCGCGCGCTTTGCGGTAGACCAGGGCCACCCGGTGTTCATGGTGTCGTGGCGCAATGTCACCGAGGAGTCGGGGCATCTGACCTGGGACGACTACATCAGCGAGGGCGTGCTCAGGGCACTTGAGATCGCGCGCGCGATCTCCGGCGCCGACAAGGCAAACGCCCTTGGCTTCTGTGTCGGCGGAACCATGGTCGGCACGGCGCTTGCCGTGCTGGCTGCAAGGCAAGACGAGGGAGTAGAGAGCGCGACGTTTCTCGCGTCGATGCTGGATTTTTGCGACACGGGGGAGATCGGACTTTTCATCGACGAAGCGAGCGTAGCCTTTCGCGAGGCCACGATCGGCCGGGGCGGCATCATATCCGGTCGCGACCTCGCGCTCGCGTTCTCATCGCTGCGCGCAAATGACCTCGTGTGGTCATACGTGGTCAACAACTATCTGAAGGGAAAGTCACCCGAGGCCTTCGATCTGCTCTACTGGAACGCGGACTCGACCAACCTCCCCGGACCGATGTATTGCTGGTACGTGCGCAAC
>DASSJA010000325.1:0-2423 GCA_035691445.1 Burkholderiales bacterium
CACGGCCCAAACGCTCGCGGGCACGACGTCCGGAGCGATCGGAGACGCCGCCGCGGCGCAGAGCGTGGCGACGGTGTTCAACGTGAATCTCCTGAACGGATTGATTACCGCGAGCAGCCTCACCGCCGCCGTCAGCAGCACCAGTGACGGCGTGCAGGCGACGAGCAATGCCCTCGGATCCACGCTCGCCGACCTGGTGGTGAACGGCGTCCGCTTTACGTCGGGCGACGGCACCGTGGCGCCGAACACGAGCGTCACGTTACCCGGGGTCGGGTACGCGGTGTTGAACGAGCAGCTGCCGAGTGGCGACGGCGTCCATACGAGCGGCCTCACCGTGAATCTGATCCATGTGGTGCTGCTGAACGCGCTCACGGGGACTCGCACGGGGGAAATCGTCGTCGGCTCGGCCACGAGCAGCGCGACGCGGTGACGCGCAGGGGTCATCGCGAGGCGGAGTAGCGGGCCCGGACCGGCCGCCGCTCCGCCTCTTTTTTGTGCAGCCAGCGACAGGCTTACGCATCAATCTGTTGCGCAGGCGCAATACGGCCCCACTGTGTCTGTCAGTAACATATTATGATGCATGGTGTTAGCGCAGCTCTGTTCAGTGCAGACTCTGGCACTAGCCTTGCTGTTGCGTGCTGGCAACATTCGTCCCGGCGAGGATCGCCACCCCATGGCCACCAAAGGCAAAGAGCCGCAGTCGCCGCTCCCCGATCCGCAAGCACAGACGGAGTCCACCGCGGCGCTGCTGCGCGAGCTGGTGGCTCACCTGCGACAGAACCGCACCCAGTTGCGGGAGGAGTGGGCCCGACGGATCACGCGGGCGCAGCTGCTCACGGCGATGACCGAAGAGGAAATCTTCGCCGAAGCGACGTCAGTGTACGACAACTACGTCGAGGCGCTCGAGACCGGGACGTTTGAAGCGCTGCAGGCGTACGCGCGCAACCTGTCCGAACGTATCATCCCGCGGGGCGTCGAAACGCACGAGGTGGTCGGCATCGTGCTGCTGTTGCGCGACGTGCTCGCCCGCTCGCTGTTCGGCAAGTATCACGAAGACTTCGACAAGCTCAACCGGATCCTGGACGCCTACGAGCCCGCCGCCAACCGGATTGCGAACACGGTGGCCGTCGGGTTCGTGCAGGAGCGGGAGCGTATCATCCGCCAGCAACAAGAGGCGATCCGCGAGCTGTCGACGCCGGTGCTGCAGGTGCGCGAGCGCCTGCTGATTCTGCCCATCATCGGTGTGATCGACCCGCAGCGCGCCCGGCAGCTCACCGAGCAGCTGTTGCGAGCCATCCGGACCAATCGCGCAAAAGTGGTCGTGATCGACATCACCGGTGTGGCCGCGATGGACTCGAACGTCGCGAACCACCTCGTGCAGACCGTGGAAGCCTCCCGCCTTTTGGGCGCCACCGTGATCGTCACCGGCCTCTCGCCCGAAATCGCGCAGACGCTCGTCACGATCGGCGTGGACCTGAGCGAGATGGCGACGGTGGGCGACTTGCAAGGCGGCATCGAGGAAGCCGAGCGCCTGCTCGGGTACAAGGTGTTGCCGCTCGAAGAGGTGACTCCCAAGGCGTGACCTGCTTCCCACTCCGTCAACGGAGGGTGCGTGGAAGTACCGATTCTGAAGCAAGGCCACTACCTGATCGCGTCCATCCAATCGGCGCTCACGGACGCGGATCTGTCGCAGCTGCGCGAGGCGCTGATCGAGCGCGTCGGGAAGTTCCGCGCCCGCGGCGTGATCGTCGATGTGACCGCGCTCGACGTGATGGACTCGTTCGCGGTGCGGACCCTGCGGGACATCGCCCACATGGCGCGCTTGCGCGGCGCCGAGACGGTGATCGTCGGTATCCAGCCGGAGGTGGCGTTCGCCATGGTCCAGCTGGGGCTGACGCTCAAGGGCGTCTCGACGGCGCTCGATCTCGAGGAAGGCCTCCTCTTTCTCGATCACCAGGCGCAGCTTCGTATCGAACGCGGCTCGGGACGCATCGAGCGTGGCTGACGAGCTGCTGATCCCGATCGCTGCCGATACGGACGTGGTCACCGCCCGGCAACGAGGGCGGGAGCTGGCGGCCGAAACCGGGTTCTCGAGCGGCGACCAGACCGTGATCGCCGCCGCGATCTCCGAAATCGCGCGCAATATCCTGAACTACGCGAAGCGTGGGGAAGTGGCGCTCGGCGTGGTGACCAACGGGGACCGTCAGGGCATCGTCGTCATCGCCCGGGACCAGGGGCCCGGGATTCGCGACGTGCAGCGCGCCCTCGAGGACGGGTACTCCACGTCGGGGGGATTGGGACTGGGTCTCCCGGGCGCCCGGCGTCTGATGGACGAGTTCGACGTCAGCTCCACCGTTGGGAAGGGCACCGTCGTGACGATGAAGAAATGGCGCCGCGCCAATGCCTGAGACGGCGGCCGATGC
>DASSJA010000326.1:0-3221 GCA_035691445.1 Burkholderiales bacterium
TACGCCACGCATCCGTTCGGCCTGGAGCCGCGGGTTCCTCCCTACTTCACTTTCGCCATCGCGCAGGTCCTGTCAGGGCGTATGGCGGTGCATCGTATCCTGAGCCTTATATTCCATCTCGCCTGTGTTTTCTCGCTGTACAAGCTGGTTTACGACCTCCTGCGGAGGACGGCGCAGCCCGACGCGACAGGGTCGACGTTCCACGCGCAGCGCGATGCGGCTGTGTGGGCCTTCATCGCCTCGGCCGTATTCGCCATTCACCCGGTGGCCGTGTACGGAGCAGGCTACCTGATCCAGCGCACCATCGTTCTCGCTACCTTGTTTTCGCTCCTGTCGCTCATCCTGTTCGCGCGGGGCCTGACGCTCGGCAGGTACGCGGACGCGCTTTCGGCCGCGCTCATGTTTTCCATCGCGGTGCTTTGCAAGGAACACAGCGTGCTCATTCCCGCCGTGGCCTTGCTGGCGGTGCCGCTGCTGGCTGCGGAGAGGCGCTTCAGCATCCGCTATAGCCTCCTTTACCTGTCGGCTTGCGCGCCGGCCGGGATATTTCTGCTGCTGCTCCGCAAAGGGGTCATCGGCGGCGCGTATGAACCGGAATTCGGCCGTGTAGCGGCCCAGATCGGAGGAGCATTCGGGGACCAGGTCGCAACGTCGCCTTTGTCGGTCAGTGCGGTCACGCAGGCGGGTTTGTTCTTCAAGTATCTCTCGCTGTGGCTTTGGCCGGATACCCGGGCGATGTCAGTCGACATTCGCATCGACTTCCTCGAAAGCTGGTCGCCGGGCTGGATGGTCCTGAAAGTCTCCGCTTTTGTGGCGTTCGGGGTGCTGGGGACCTTGCTCCTGAGGCGCCGGGGAAGACTGGGCCTGGTCGGGTTCGGCATGCTCTACACCTGGGTTCTCTTCTTGGTCGAATTCAGCGCCGCGAGGATACAGGAGCCCTTTGTGCTGTACCGCAGCTATCTGTGGGGGCCGGGTATTCTGCTCGCAGGGGCCGCGCTTCTAAACGGGGTTCCACGCCGCGTGGCTTTTCCTGCCTGCGCGCTTGCGTGCGCCGTGCTCTTCTATCAGGCCCGCGATCGACTCGAGAGCTTCTCGAGTCCGCTCGCCCTGTGGCAGGACGCAGTCGCAAAGTTTCCGGCAAAACCGGTGCCCTGGGGTTCACGCGTATTGTTCAACCTGGCCAGGGCGTACGCCTACGACCAGCGACTGGACAAGTCTGCGGAGGTTGCGGAACGGTGCCTGGCGGAGTATCCGGATACCTACGATTGCTATTTTGCTCGGGGCGCAATCTACCTCCAGGCAGGAGAATACGACCTTGCCAGGCGCTATCTTGCCCGCGCCATCGCGCTGAAGCCCGAAAGCGGAATCGCGCACCACCGCCTGGGAATCGTCCTCGAAAACCTCGGTCGAATCGACGAAGCGAAGGCGCTTTACCGCCGCGCGTTCGAGCTGGGCTACGGGGGCGCCAAGCAGGAATTGATGCGGCTGGAGTCGCCGGGTAGCGGGCTTTCTCCGCCGAGGAAAACGACCCGCGCACGCTAAAGACCCTCGGGCAGGGCAGGGTGTGAATACATCCCATGTCGCCCGGAGATCAGGTTATCCAGCCGACGCCTACGCCCCTTTCCTCCGGTAATGTCCCGACCGGCCTCCCTTTTTTTCAAGCAGCTTGATGTCCTCCATGGTCATGCCCCGGTCCACCGCTTTGCACATGTCGTAGATCGTCAGGAGGCCCACGCTCACTGCAGCCAGCGCCTCCATCTCCACTCCCGTGCGACCTATCGTCTCGACCGTAACGACCAGTCGAATCGCCGGCGGGTCCTTTTCCACGTCGAATTCAGCGCCGACCCGAGTAAGGCTCAAGGGATGACACAGAGGGATCAAATCGCCCGCCCGCTTGGCCGCCTGAATCGCGGCGACCCGTGCGACTCCGAGGACGTCACCTTTCTTCGCGCCGCCTGCAAGGACGAGCTCCAGGGTCGATGACGCCATGTGGATCGCGCCGCTGGCGCGTGCTACGCGACGCGTCTCCTGCTTGCCACCGACGTCCACCATGTGCGCTTGCCCGGATTTGTCGAAGTGGCTAAATTTTGTCGTTCGATTCATGCAAGCATCGTCGTAAGCGTGGCGTCAGAGCGGACCAATGCCCGACACCCGGGGAACCCTTCCAGTACGGCAGTATCATATTATCCATGAGAAACGCCGCCATCTGCCTGGGGCTCATTTTGCTCGCTCCCCAGGCGCTCGCACAGCCGCTGCCCGAATTGGGCGATACATCCGGAGCGCTGCTTTCGCCCTACCTTGAGCGCAAGATCGGCGAGCAGGCCATGCAAGAAATTCGCCTGCGCGACCCGAGCTTTCTGGATGACCCCGAGCTTACAGCGTACATCAACGAAGTCGGACGGCGGATCGTCGCTGCCAGTCCGGACACGCATCAGGACTTCGAGTTTTTCCTGGTTCGCGACAACACCATCAACGCCTTCGCCATGCCCGGAGTATTCGTGGGCGTGCATACCGGTCTGCTGCTCGCGGCACAGACCGAATCGGAACTCGCCGGCGTGCTGGCTCACGAGGTGGCCCACGTGACCCAGCATCACCTTGCACGCATGCTTGGAAAGCAGGAGCAGATGTCGATTCCCACGCTCGCCGCGGTTGTCCTCGGGCTTCTCGCGGCGAGGTCCCGTCCCGATGTGAGCCAGGCGGTCATCGCAGGGGTCGGGGCGGCGGGTGCTCAATCACAGCTCAACTACACGCGCGATTTCGAGCGGGAGGCCGACCGCATCGGCTTTCAGTATCTCCAGCGGGCGGGATTCGACGTCAGCGGGATGGGCACGTTTTTCGAGCGCATGCAGAAGGCGACGCGCCTGTACGAAAACAATGCGCCGGCCTATCTGCGCACGCACCCGCTCACCGTCGAGCGCATCGCGGACATGCAGAATCGCGCTCAGAATGCGGTGTACAAGCAGACGCCGGACAGCGTCGAGTTTCACCTTGCGCGCGCCAAGCTTCTCGCGGAGCAGGGCCCGCCCCGCGAGGCTGTCGCACATTTCAGCGAGCTGGTGCGCGAGCACCGCTATGCGGATGAGGCCGGAGCGCGGTACGGCCTGGCGAGCGCTTTGGCAAGGGCGAGGGATTTTCCGCATGCCGCGTCCGAGGTCGAAGCCGTGCGCAAGCTCCTGGGACCTCATCCCATGGTGGAGCTGCTCATGGCGCGCATCCGCCTG
>DASSJA010000327.1:0-2134 GCA_035691445.1 Burkholderiales bacterium
CTCGGAGAGCCACGGCAGGGGGATGTGCGAGGCGGTGATGTCGGGTAGCCGCGCGAGGCTCGTGCGCCGCGCCTCGTCGAAGGCCTTGAAGAGGTTCATCGCCACCCAGCGGTCGCGCTCGTACACGCCGCGCTTCAGCACGATGAGGTGCATGATCGGGAAGATGCGCGTCTTGCGGTAGTACTCGATCTCGAGCGCCTCGAAGTCCTCGAACAGGCGCCGGCCGGGCACCGGCCGCGCCGAGATCACCGCATCGAGCTCGCCCGCGGCGAGCATCGCGATCAGCGAGCGGTCCGGCACGGCAACGATCCGGGTCTTGCCAGGCAGCCGCAGCTCCACCTTCTCGATGCGGCCGGGCTCGCGCACCCCGGCCTGATGCCACTGGATGGACTCGAGGTCGACGCCATACTCGTGGGCCAGCATGCCGCGCACGTAGATGCCCGCGGTCTGCGCCCACTCCGGGATGCCGACGCGGCGCCCCTCGAGATCCTTCGGCTTGCCGATCCCCGAGTTCCCCCCCACGTAGATCGCGGAGTGGCGGAAAACGCGCGAGGTGAAGACCGGCAAGGCGATGATGTCGGGTTGCGGCTCCGAGAGGATGGAGACCGCCTTGCCGAAGGACATCTCGGAGGCGTCCCACTCGCGGAAGCGCGCGAAGCGGAAATGCATCTCCTCGATCGGCGGCTCGAGCAGCGTGAGGCCGATCCCCTGCGGGCGCAGGTCGCGCGTGTGCTCGTAGCGGCCGACGGCGAGGGACAGCGGCAGGTTCATCGTGCGTGATAGTATCCACGCCAGCCCGAAATGCCCACCATCCGTCTCCCCGACGGCTCAACGAAGTCGTTCCCAGGACCCGTCACCGTAGCCGAGATCGCCTCGTCGATCGGCGCGGGCCTCGCGCGCGCCGCGCTCGCCGCGAAGGTGAACGGCCGGCTGGTCGATACCAGCTTCCGGGTCGACCAGGATTCGGAGCTCCAGATCATCACCGAGCGCGACCCGGAAGGGGTCGAGGTCCTGCGCCATTCCACCGCGCACCTGCTCGCGCAGGCGGTGAAGGAGCTCTTCCCCGAGGCGCAGGTGACGATCGGCCCGGTGATCGAGAACGGCTTCTACTACGACTTCTCCTACAAGCGGCCCTTCACACCGGAAGATTTGGTGGCCATCGAAAAACGGATGCACGAGATTGCAAACAAGAATCTAGAAATCAACAGAAAAACCATGCCCCGTGACGAAGCCGTCCGGTTCTTCTCGAACATGGGCGAGAAATACAAGGCGGAGATCATCGCTTCCATCCCCGAGAAGGACGCGATCTCGCTCTACGGGCAGGGCAGCTGGGTCGACCTGTGCCGCGGGCCGCACGTGCCCTCGACCGGCAAGCTCAAGGTGTTCAAGCTGATGCGCGTCGCCGGCGCCTACTGGCGCGGCGACTCGAAGAACGAGATGCTCCAGCGCATCTACGGCACGGCCTGGGCGAAGAAGGAGGACCAGGACGCCTACCTGAGGATGCTCGAGGAGGCGGAGAAGCGCGATCATCGGCGCCTCGGCGTGCAGCTCGACCTCTTCCATTCGCAGGAGGAGGCGCCGGGGCTCATGTTCTGGCACCCGAAGGGCTGGACGCTGTGGCAGGAGGTGGAGCAGTACATGCGCCGCGTGTACCGCGACAACGGCTACCAGGAGGTGCGCGGCCCGCAGATCCTCGACCGCAGCCTCTGGGAGCGCACCGGGCACTGGGAGAACTTCAAGGACCACATGTTCACCACGTCCTCGGAGAACCGCGAGTACGCGATCAAGCCCATGAACTGCCCGGGCCACATCCTGATCTTCAACAAGGGCGTGCGGAGCTACCGCGAGCTGCCGCTGCGCTACGGCGAGTTCGGCTCCTGCCACCGCAACGAGCCCTCGGGCGCGCTGCACGGCCTGATGCGGGTGCGCGGCTTCGTGCAGGACGACGGCCACATTTTCTGCACCGAGGACCAGATCCTCCCCGAGTGCGTCGCCTTCACCGCGCTGCTGCAGAAGGTCTACGCCGACTTCGGCTTCACGGATGTCATCTACAAGGTCGCGACCCGACCGAAAGCGCGGATCGGCGCGGATGAACTCTGGGACAAGGCCGAAGCCTCTCTGAAAACTTCTCTTG